>WJLY01000207.1 GCA_014728245.1 Candidatus Effluviviaceae Genus IV sp. | reverse complement strand
GACTCAGACATCGTGATGGCGACGCCGCTTGTCAACATGAGGAGCGCCCGCGATTGAGAACGTCGTCGTGGTGCGACCGCGGGAGGGTGACATCGTCGGCGTCAGATGGACGGGGGGCGACTGTTACGAGTAGGCACAAGCTTCTGCCGGGCCTGCTTCTCATCTCCATCCTCGCTTCCTGTGCAGGACCCGGCGTCGATAAGGCAGCCGACCTGAGCCCTGAGATGGAAGCGTGGCTGTCCGCATGGGAGCAGAGGGAAACGGTCACCCAGCCTGAGTGGGCGGGCGGACGCGAGGTCCTGCGTTGGCCAGTGGGTGCGGAAACCGCTCTTCCAAGAGAGTGGGCGGAGGAACGGGGATTCCTGGACCGGAAGCGCGCCGCGGTGGTTGACAGCATCGGACTGCCGGTCTCCGCTCTTCGGAACGAGTCGGTTTCCGGTGAGCTGTTGCTCTATGAGGGGTTCGGTCTCATCCTCTACGATGGGGTGTGTCGAGGTTGGGTGCCCAGATCGAGGGCTTTCGAGGAGTACTTCACTCAGCCGGACCTTTGAGAATGCCGTTCCGTTCGTGCATCCGATTCTCGTGTGTACGCGACGGCCTGGCCTATCGCGGACGCCGCGTTCGCATCCGAGGCACCGTACTGGCTGGCGCGGTTCATACGCGAGTGGTGAGACACACGGCTAACACAGACAGAGAGTCAGGAGAACCCATGCCCGTTCTGATACTCAATGGGAGCCCTCGAAGAGAGGGTACGGTCGCGACACTGCTCCGCCAGGTCAAGGACGGAGTAGAGGAGAGGCATGAGACCGAGTGGGTCGATGTCTATGATCTCGATATGAAGCACTGTGTCGGATGTATGAAGTGCCGGCCCGATGGCGAGTGCGTTCTTCCAGAGGACGACGCCCACGAGATGGGTCGCAGGATGCGAGAGGCTGACGGTCTGGTCGTCGGCACGCCGACCTACTGGTCCAACATGAGCTCGCCCCTGAAGACGTTGTTCGACAGGAACGTGACCGCATTCATGGGCGAGAACGAGAGAGGCATGCCTGTTCCTCGCCACAAGGGAAAGCCGGCTGCTGTTGTCACCGCTTGCAGCGCCCCCTGGCCTTTCAACGTGATTCTGGGCCACAGCACCGGTGCTGTGAGGTCGGTACGCGCAGTTCTGGGAGGGGGCGGCTATCGGTTCCTTGGTGCGGTGGCAAGGCCGGGGTCGCGGTCGAAGCCGGAGCTCGAAGCCGGCCTTCTTCAGAAGTGCCGACGACTGGGAGAGGGCTTCTAGCCAATCACCGAGCGCCACACTGGCGCGTGGAGCCGACCGGCGCGACCAGTGAGCGATTGTCGCCGGGTGCTCCGAAAGGGAATACGAGTGGTCGCAGACTCACAAAACGTCTGCGACGATGAGAGGCGCGAGAGCTGGATCCCGTTGGTGACTACCGCCAGGTCGGCGAATCGGATCTCAGCCCGGTTTCGGATCGGAACTACGATGTGATCCTCTCCGCCTTCACTTTCGACAACATGCCAACTCTAGAACACAGGGCGCGCGCACTCGTTGGGCTGAGGAACCTGCTGTCAGAAGCGGGTCGCATAGTGAGCATAGTGTCGTCTCCCGAAATCTACGTGCACGAGTGGGCATCCTTCAGCACGCGGGACTATCCGGAGAACGCAGAAGCCAGGAGCGGCGGCCGAGTGCGAATCGTCATGCTGGATGTGCCCGACCGTCGTCCGGTAGAGGACGTTGTCTGCACACATGAGGACTACGAGACGCTCTACAGCGGGGCCGGGTTGTGCATGCTGGAGGTCCTTCGGCCCATGGCGACAGGCAGGGAACCGATCGAGTGGAAGAGCGAGACTGAGGTAGCGCCGTGGGTAGTCTATGTGCTGGCCCGCCGGGCATGAGGCCGTACGCAATCGTGCTTCACGGAACGGCGCCCAACCAGCGTCCGGCGGCGCTGTCCGGCGTCCGGGGCCCGAGCAGGGCTGTCGGGTCGGACGCCACCTGTGAGTTCCGCATCTGCGCTTGTCGGTGTATGTAAGGTGGGTAGGGGGGTGTGACTGGCCGGGCGGATAAGCTGTGCGCGGCTGCAGAGGGGCGCGATAGCTGACAATACGCGCTACGGCGGAAACTGACTGGCTCTTGAGTCCCCCACGTGGTATGGTGATACTGTGTGCTGAGTGACCGTCGAGCACTAATCGTGCAGACAGGAGCGAGATGAGCCGCTCATTGACGTGGCGCATGCGCGGTTTCAACGTGGATGGACGCACTTGCTGAGCCGAATCTGGGTCATAGGAGGAAGATACGATGCGGTGGCTAGCACTGTTCGTCTTGTCACTGCTGTGCATGCAGGCAACGGCGGGCGAGACGCGCCTCACGACGAACCCATCCGATGACAGGTCGCCGGCGTGGTCGCCTGACGGAACCACGATTGCGTTCTCATCGGACAGAGTGGCTGGCATAGCGGACATCTGGCTGATGGACGCAGGCGGAGAGGCCGTGAGCATCGACCGGCTGACGACGAACGATGACCTCTGGCACGATATGGATCCGTGCTGGTATCCGGATGGTTCGCACCTGGCATTCGACCTGGTGGACTTCACCGACTGGACGAACGACATATACGCGGCGGATTCCCGTGGAACAGACTATGGGTTCTATCAGCTGACGTATACCCACTCCGCAGCCTACGACCATGACCCGCAGTGCTCGCGGGCCGGTCCGAGCGCGATCGCGTTCACGTCCGACCGCGCGGGCGGTGAGCCGGATGTCTGGAAGATGGACTCGGGCGGAGAGTGGCACTGGGTCCACGCTCTAACGACGCATCCGGCGAAAGACGAGATGGGCTCATGGGCACCAGCGGGGAATTTCATATACTTCACGAGCGAGAGATCAGGTGGGAGCTGTATCTGGAAGATGGACTCGTCCGGTGAGGCGGAGGGGCTATGGCAGATCACGTTCTCAGGATTGGATTCGTCGCCGGCTTGCTCCCCCGACGGCACGAGGCTCGCGTTCGCGAGAGCCGGTCTTGGCATATTCGTCATGGACCTGGGAGCCGGGGTTGAGAACCAGGTGACTGACGGCGCATGGGACGGCAGTCCAACGTGGTCGCCGGACGGTCAGCTCCTTGCCTTTGAGAGACTGGAGAGCAACTGGGATATCTGGGCGACGGACAGCACAGGCGCGAGTCCTGTCGCTAAAGAGTCCTGGGGGAGAATCAAGGCGCTCTTCAGATGAGGGCGGATTTGGGCCCGCAGCGTTCCACTCGCCATGCTTCGCATTCGGTAGCAGCGCGCCCGCCGCATCCAGCGGCCGCCACCGTTCACCAGCACCTGTTCTCCTTGGCGGACTCTGCCGGGGAGCTGGTTGGCACAGCGGTGGTGTGTTCGACATCCGGCGGACCAGGCTTTTGGTCACGGCGTTCTATACGCGGGTGTCAGGTATTAGCGACGGAAGGAACTTGATGCGACAGCTTGCGGACGGCGTCTACTGGCTGGAGGGCCTGCGCAGCAGTAATGCATACCTGGTTGTCTCTGATCGAGGGCTGTTGCTTGTTGATGGCGGCATGGCTGCTGATGTGCCGCGGATAGTCAGCCAGATCGAGTCCTTGGGACGCGCGGTCGCGGCGCTCAAGGGAATAGTCGTCACGCACGCGCACGGCGACCACACGGGTGGCGTCACTGAACTGGTTCGCCGCAGCGGTGCAAGCGTCATGGCTCACAGAGATGAAGCCCCCTATATCGAAGGAGACGAGAGCCTGCCGGCGGGGTCGCTGATCCAGCGAGCCGTCAGATGGTTGGACGACCTCATCTCGGGAGGGAGCAAGGGAGTTGAGGTCGAGAAAAAGCTCGGCGATCAGGATTGCCTGGAGTTCCTGGGCGGGCTACGGGTCATCCATACTCCCGGGCACACGCCAGGCAGCATCTCACTCTATCAGGAACAGAGGGAAATCCTGTTCTGTGGAGACCTCCTGTTCAACGGTGACCTGTTTACGGGGCGCGGCGGACTCAGACAGGCTCCGCGCTTTTTCAGCGCGGAGCCAGACGAAGCGACAAGATCTCTGGAAGGACTGGCCGAGCTGGACGTCAAGGTGCTGTGTGTCGGACACGGAGAACCTCTGGTGCTGGAGAACAGCATGAAGATGGAGCAGGTGCTTGAGAACGTGCGTGCGTGAGCAGCATATGGACGCGGCGGTCTAGTGTCTCGCCGGGCCTGCAGGGGGACCGCCTTCGCGGGCTGCTCGCCCCTGGCCGTGCTCCGTCCGCGGTCGGTACGCATACGCTCGACAGAGCGCAGGGTTGGCGGCGGCCTCAGTGGATCGGTAAGGTCGGAGTCCGATGGCTGACGCTGGTGAGATCAGGGAAGTGATCCTCAATACGGTTGACGCGCTGGTGCTCAATTGGGGCGGAGCCACGCAGTGGCGCAAGCCCTTGGTCGGGTTCGCATCTGCTCAGGATTCTCGATTCACCAGGCTCGCAAGCAGACCGGGCTCACCCCACGCGCTGCCGCAGGATTTCCTGGCGCATGCCGGATCGGTCGTGTCCTTCTTTCTGCCCTTTGATGAGGGTATCGTTGCGTCCAATGTCGGTGGGGGGGCGGGAGTATCGCGTGAGTGGGCGACTGCCTATGTGGAGACGAATGCCCTCATTTCCAGGATCGGCGAGCACGTTGCTGAGAGACTCCATGGAATCGGAATAGAAGCGGTGGCCCAGCCGGCAGTCGGAGACTTCGATGAGGAGTCGCTGGCCTGCATTTGGTCACACAAGAGCGTGGCGGTCATTGCGGGTCTTGGTACACGTGGTGTGCACAACATGGTCATCACAGACTCGGGCTGCGCCGGCCGATTCGGGAGTATGGTGCTGGACGTAGACATAGCCACGGACCCGGCTATCCAGCGGGAGCGGTGCAAGCACAACGCTACCGGAACCTGCCTGGCGTGTGTCGAGCTGTGTCCGGTGGGAGCGCTGAAGCCGGACGGCTCGTTCGATCGACGGCTCTGTTGGGCCCAATGCCGGGAAGCTGCCAAGGCGTTCACTGCCGTGGGGATAGCACCTGTCTGTGGCAAGTGTGCTACCGGTCCATGCGCCATGGGGCCGGGCGCGTAACCGGCGCATGGAGCTGACCAGCAGGGTGAACGAACTGACTCAGCAGCTGCGCGAGAGAGGGCTGGAGGCTGAGGCCGCTGTTGCTTCGGACGCCATCCATGTTAAGAACCTCCCCGAGGTTCCAGTGCTGCCGGGATCGGAGTTCGATCCTGAATCGACGGAGTAGCTGATCTGGTACCGCACGGACCTCAGTGAGAAGGAGGCGATGTCCTTCTACAGGGCTGAGCTGGCGGAGAGAGGATAGAACTGCAGCCCAACATCCAGGAAGTGACTGAGGCGATGAAGGGCTACGAGTCGAATCCCTGCGAGGAGACCGCAAGCTCTCTGGAGGAAGCGCTTCTTCACGCGGAGCAGGCAGCGAGCGCGCTGGCTCCCGAAGTGGGAGTCACTCTTTCCAGACTGGCGACGTTCAACGATGACCATGCTCTTGCACTGATGAGGCATCTGGTAGAGCACCCCGAACTCAAGGACCGGGGAATGTCGAGATTCCTTTCGGACTATCTTGAATACTGGGATGGTCTATCGGCGGCCGTCGACTCGTACGTCTCAGAGCATCCCGAAGAGGCTGAGAGGATCGAGCAGGAGGTTCGGGCTGTCGCCTCAGACTTCATGGTCTATTGACTCGGCGGCGCCCGCTGCGGATCCCGAGTGGCCAGCAGACATCAGGCGGAGCGCTGTAGGCGGCACTTGGGAAAGGTGCGAGTATGGAAGACGACAAGCAGCAGAACCCGGCGGTGGCCGTCGTAGGCATCGTGGGCGGGGTATCGATGGCTATCGTGGTCATCTTCGCGGTCTTCGTTCGCAGTCAGATGGCAGTGGCGGCGTGGATCGTCTCTGCTTTGGCGCTGATGGGTGTGATCGTGGCGCCACTTGCCGGACGAAGGAGGTAGGCGTGGGGCCCAATCTGAGAGGCTTCGGCTTGGAGGGCGAAGAGGAATGGCTTCTACCGCGATCGCAGCTCCGGAGTTCCGGCAGAGAGTAGCAGATCTCTGCCTCGGCGGTGTCGGTCCCGGGTTGCCCAGGAGGCGGCGGGACCGTCACATCCTGCTCAAGGCGGCCGCAATGGAACTGGGCCAGGGGAGGGAGTACGCTGAAGGCGTCGTGAATCGTGTGCTCGAGTCGTGGCTTGAGGCGCTGGGTCCCGCAGTGCGGATGGATCACGTCAGCCTTAGAAGGTACCTGATCGACGAGGGCTATGTCGTGCGCGACAACGCCGGCAGCGTCTACAGGGTGCGTGCGGCCGGCGCCCAGCCGGAAGAATTCGAGTCCGAAGTAGAGTCTCTGGACGCGCTTGAGATCGTGCGTCGGGCGCTTACTGACCGCGAGCGAAGAAGAGACGGCCACTGAACACGGCTGTTGCCTTCGGGCGGGCGCCCTGATGCGGTCTGACAGGGACGTTCGACCGGTGACGTTCCAATTCTGAGTGACCGGGGCGTGAGCGGCCAGATGCGGATGCTACGCGGCGGGGCGTGGAACGGTCCGGGGGAGGGATACAGTCATTGGCTGGTAGGAAGAAGCTACGCATGGGCTCCGGCGGCTACTGCATCTGCCCGAAGTGCGGAGAGCGGGTTCCGCACCAGGCCGGTACGCCCTGCATAGAGACGCGCTGCCCTTCGTGTGGTGGGAAGATGCTGCGCGAGGGATCCGATCACCACAAGGCGGCGCAGAAGAGGAAGTAGACAGGCGAGTAGCGCAGGCGTGTTGGACCGGGCGGCTCGAACGCGAGTCTCCGGGTCAGCGGGAGGGTAGCATCTTATCAAATCCAATCTCCTGGGACTGGCGTTGTGGATCGTCGTGTCGCTCGCGGCCGGCTGGGTAGGATCGAACTTCATGCCGGGCGAGTGGTACGCGGCACTTGCGAAGCCGTCGTGGACACCGCCGAACGCGGTATTCGGCCCTGTGTGGACGATTCTCTACGTGCTGATGGGAATCGCCGCATGGCTGGTTTGGCGTAAGGCCGGGTTCTCCGGAGCGGGCGTCGCGCTGGCGCTCTTCATCCTGCAGCTGGTTCTCAATGGTCTGTGGTCGTACATCTTCTTCGGGGCCAATCAACTACTCCCGGCATTCGTCGAGGTGGTGATCCTGTGGCTTCTGATTCTGGCTACGACGTTGAGCTTCTGGAGGATCGTGCCCGGAGCGGGCACGCTGCTGCTTCCGTATTTGTGCTGGGTCGCGTTTGCTTCGGCTCTCAACTTCCAACTCTGGAGGCTGAACGGTTGACGCTGCTTCGGGACCCGGTGCCCGTTGAGCCCATGGAGCGTAGCTTCCGCAAGCCCGTTGCGGAGTGTCTGTAACGGGAGCTGTCGGCCTGACATCGGGGGCATTGAGTCAGCGCATCGTCGAAGGGGAGGGTAGTAGATGGAGCCGAAGAAGATCGGGATCATCATTTGCAATCGCTACCGCCGCTGTGCGGGGGGCAAGTGCTTCCGTGCCCTTCGCGCCAGGGAGGGAGCGTTCAGCATCTACCGGGACGACGACGTCGAGCTGGTCGGTTACAGCACGTGCGACGGTTGTCCCGGGGGCAACGTCGAGTACGTGGGCGACGAGATGGTCGCCAACGGGGCTGAGGTGATTCACCTGGCAACTGGGCTTGTTGTCGGCTATCCCCCCTGTCCCAACATCGAGACGTTTCGCCGTTTCCTCGAGGAGCAACACGGCGTGAAGGTTGTGGTAGGTACTCACCCGATTCCCGAGAAGTACCTTAAGATGCACCGACGCCTGGGGACCTGGGAGGCGGGATTCTGGAAGCTGCTGCTGGATCCGACGATGGCCGAGCAGGCCACACGCGAGTCGTATGACTAGTTCCGGGTGTCGTCCGGACCGGAGACTGAGAGCAGCGACGCAGCGGGCGGATCGGGCCCGCCCAACACAGGAAGGGGAGTAGCATGGTCCCGGTCAGATTCCGATTCGTTGTCCTGTTGCTGACGGTCGCCGTCGTGTCTTCGGGGTGCGGCAACAGCAATCCCGGCGGCTCTGAGGATGAGAGTCCCGACGGGCTGTGGGTCCGCGGCTACTACGCCAACTTCGTGGACGAGTCCCGGGTCGCCGTCGCGTCGTGCTCGGTTGACGTACGCATGGGCGACTCCGATGGAGAGGCCGTGTCTGACCTAACGGTCTCCTGCAACGGGGAGGAGCTCTTCTACAGCCAGGGTGTGTACACCTCGGATCTGACGGATGTCGCGCCGGGAGGTGATGTCGTCTTCGTGATCTCGAATGCGAGGGACGAGTACACCGGTGTCGTCGTAGTGCCGGACCCGCCGACAGGCCTGCAGCTCGCGGAGGGTTCGTGGGACTTCGACGATCCGTCAGGCTCGCACACGCTGACCTGGGATTGTGCCGCGACGGTCGCGGACTCCATCATGGTATTCCTGGTCGGTACGGGGCCTCACTCCTGGAACGTAGTCGCGTACACCAAGTACGTGCCGTGCGCGGCGACGGAACTGACGATCCAGAACTCGAACCTGCCTGACGGGTTCAGCGTGTCTACGGAGCTCGAGGCCGGGGTTCTCCAGGTCGACACGGGAGCGCTCGACATGGGCACCGGCGACTCGCGGATCTGGGCTCGTTGCGGGCCGTTCGCGTGGTGGGACCTTTGACCGGCTGACTGAGTGTCCTTGCGTGGGACCTGGAGAAGTACATCACTCCGCGTCCCGAGGATGCGGAGGTCATCGTTCTGAACGCGGACCGGTGGACGCTGGAAGTTTGCCGCACGGTGATAGGCACGCTTCAGGGTCTTGCCTGGATGCTTCTGATCTTCTTCCTGTTCGCTCTCATAGCATATGTGATCGTGCGAGGGCGTGAGCGAGGGGGAGGCGGCGGCAGTACCTCGGCTCCGTAGGTAGCCAGATAGTCCGAGACCACCGCTGACCGAAGGATGCTGGCGAGGCTATCGCCCTGGGCGGGACGGTACGCGTGACACTTAAGTCGCAGCCCTGCCTTGCGGGGAACGGGACGCTCTACTACACGGGATCGCTGGAGGGTGTGGGGTACGACCGCGGCATCTATCGATCCTGCCTGGTGGATGGGGAGTACCAGGCGCCTGAGCTTTTGGGACGCGGCATCAACAGCGAGTACATCGACTACTGCCCATGGGTAGCCCCTGACGAGAGCTACCTGCTCTTCGCCTCGAGCCGGCCCAGCACCGAGGAGAAGCTGCATCTACACTGTTCCTTCAGGCTGCCTGACGGGTCCTGGTCTGAGCCGAGGAATATCCATCAGGCCCTGGGTTTCGAGGGCGAAGCGCGGTTCCCGAGCTTGTCCCCGGATGGGCGCTGGCTCTTCTACGTGTCTGGAGACAGCGTCTACTGGGCGAGCATTGACGTCGTTCTGGAGCTACACCCGGACAGGAAGTAGCTCTAGGAGCGAAGCAGCCAGGACACGGGTTTGTAGTGATGACGACCGTTTCACTTCCCGACTGATTTCGGGAGAACCTGAACCGGGGGGTCCAAATGACCATTCGCTCCAAGAGGCGCGGATTCCGCCATCCGTGGGTGTTTGCGGCCATCATGTGTGCAGCGCTTCCTCTGAGTTTTCCCACGGCAAGCCCTGCGGCGGACGACGCAGCCGGGGGCGAGCCCTGGCGAGTCGCTCCCCCGGAGGAACTCGGCGTCGACCCGCGGCCTCTGGAGCGGCTGCGCGAGGACCTGAGGGTCGGCAGGTTGCAGAACATGCACTCGGTCGTGCTGATAAAGGACGGCACGTTGGTCTTCGAGGAGTACGTAGAGGGCTTCGGACGCGATCGACTCCAGTACACGGCCTCGATTTCGAAGAGCGTGGGCTCTGTCGTCTTCGGCATAGCGCTCGACCGGGACCTCTTGTCCGGATTGGACGATGGCGTACTGGACATGACCCTGGTCGAGCTGTTTCCGGAGTATCGGTCCGTGATAGAAGAGGACCCCGACAAGGCGCTCATCACTCTGCATCATGTTCTGTCCATGACCGCGGGTCTGGAATGGGACGAGGAGTCGCACCCGTACAGCGACCCGCGGAACGACTGGAACCGAGCCAGTCGAAGTGACGATCCGGTGCGCTTCGTTCTCGAGCGGCCCGTCGTGGCCCAGCCCGGAAGCGAGTTCGAATACAACGGGGGTCTGTCAATCCTCCTGTCCTACCTGGTCGAACGGGAGGCGGAGCGGAAGGCCGATGAGTTCGCCCGGGATGTTCTGTTCGGGCCTCTCGGGATCCAGGATCTTCGCTGGGAGCGTCTCCCATCCGGACTCACGGATACCGATGGCGGCCTGCACCTGAGACCGCGCGATCTGGCCAGGCTGGGTCAGCTCATGCTGGACGGAGGGACCTGGCGTGACGAGAAGGTCGTGTCGGATGAATGGGTCGAGATTTCGACCCGAAGGCACGTCGAGAACCGGAACTCGCCTGACTATGGCTACCAGTGGTGGTGCGGGGACCTCCACCACCACGGCAGGGCTGACTACTGCTATCTGGCCTCAGGGCACGGCGGCCAGGCCGTCTTCGTATTCCCCGATTTCGGAATCGTGCTGGTCGTCTGCCAGGAGGTCTTCGAGAACCCCATGGGGTCCCTGAACGGCCTGGCGATCCTCAATCGCTACGTGCTTCCCGCGGTCGATCCGGCAAGCCGACCGGCGGCGACCGTCGACCTTCCGTCCCGGTTCCTGGACCGATACGTTGGGACGTACGAGCTGGGACCGGTGTCTCTGACTGTCAGCCGAACCGAGGACCGACTCGACGCGCGTGGGTCCGACGGCACGTCGACCGAACTGGTGTCCCTTGGGGGGCATGTTTTCCGCGGAACCCTGCTCGGTCTTCTGGATGTACGCTACGAGTTCGAAGCGGGTGCGGACGGTGAGATCGAGCAAGTCGTCGCGACCTTCGGATTCCGGGAGTCGGTGATGGCCAAGGGGCGGTGATGGCCAAGCGGCTGTGATGGCCAAGGGGCGGTAATGGCCAAGCGGCGGTAAGGGCTAAGCGGCACTGAGAGGTCGCCGTCGGCAGCAGATGTCGCGCCGTTGAGAGGGGCGCGGACACGCTTGTGTCTCTGGAGTGCCCCGCTCGGCGAAGGGGGGCATGTTGGGCGCGAGTCACTTGCCGCGGCGGTCTGACCACCACCCGTCTGGTGCCGACGGGGCGATGGTGCTCTACGATGCCGGAGGCCACCTGGCAAGGGCTTCGGACTCGTTGCAGAAGCTGGCGGGAGGAGCTTCGTCGAGTTCGATAACAGGAGAGGTTTCGTTGGGCTCGATGGCTCGAAGACGCCGTGGCCGGTTGAGCCGGATCCCGTGCGCCGGCCGGGGTCGACAACGGGGAGGGGCCAGCCGCTGGCAATGGATCGCTACAAGGCAAGCAGCCTCAGGGCGTACGACGGCGAACTGGCGGAGAGCTATGACCGCTCGTTCGTAGTTCGGTTACTCGACCTCACTGTGATGGACGACTTCGTCGTTCTTGCGCTCGGTGACTCGCTCGCAGGTTCCAGGATCCTCGATGTCGGGTGTGGCACCGGAAGGCTGCTCGAGCGCCTGGCGGACAGCGGTACCTGGCAGCTGGCCGGTTCCGATCTGGCCCAGCGCATGCTCGATGTGGCGGACGGCAAGCTCCGGGGCCTCGGGATCGACGTGGAGCTGCGTGCCGCCGACGCGGAGAGCGCGCTGCCGTGGCCGGCCGATTCGTTCGACGTCGTGACGAACACGGGAGTACTGCATCACCTCTACGGCCTCAGCGCGGCGCTGGCGGAGATGAGACGCGTGCTGAGACCGGGCGGGCGACTGGTGGTCGCGGATCCCTGTTTCTTCACGCCTGTGCGGGAGCTTTTCAACCTGCTGCTGCGACACCATCCGCGCGACGGCGACTTCTACTTCTACACGCCCGCGCAGATGGGCCGACTGCTCGCCGAAGACGGCTGGCGGGTCATGGTGTGCCGGCGCCTGAACTGGTGGGCATTCGGGGCGGTCGCGCGTTCGCCTTGACGACGCAGGTAGACGCGCGAAGGAGGCGCGGGCGGCGCAGGCGGGTGGAACGCCGCCGCCCGGCGGGGTGGTGCTTCATTCAGGGAGATCCGCGTGAATCGACGAGGCGCAACGGAGAGGAACCGGGGGATCTGAGTCATGGACACCTGGAAGTTCTACGACGTCACCCACCGTCACCACATTATCTGCAACCCGATCAGCAGCGGGAAGCTCAGTAGACTTGTTGAGCTCTTGCGTCTTCCTCGGGGCGCGAGCGTGATCGACATCGCCAGCGGGAAGGGGGAGTTCCTGGCCCGACTCGCGGAGGCCTACGGCGTGGCTGGCGTGGGACTCGACATTTCTCCATACTGCGTTCGCGACGCCGAGGCAAGGCTGCGTGAACGGGCGCCCGGATCCGGGATAGAGTTCCTGGAGATGGACGGAGCGTCATTCGTACCGGACGAACCCGGGAGCTACGCGCTTGCGTCCTGCCTAGGAGCCAGCTGGGTATTCGGCGGCCACGGAGGGACTCTCGACGCGCTCGCGGATCTGGTGGCGTCCGGAGGGTGGGTCGTCGTCGGGGAGCCGTTCTGGCTGAGAGCCCCTGAAGACGAGTATCTCAAGGTGTCCGGCTTCGGACAGGAGAGCTTCGCGACGCACGCGGTGAACGCGGCCGCGGGTGAAGAACGGGGGCTCGAACTCGTGCACACGTTGGTCAGCAGCAAGGACGACTGGGACCGATACGAGGGACTCCAGTGGTACGCCGCATCCGAATACGCCCGAGATCATCCGGAGGACCCGGATGTTTCGGAGATCGTAGACCGTGTCGCCAAGGACAGGTCGCTCTATCTGCGTTGGGGACGAGATACGGTGGGGTGGGCGATATACATCTTCAGACAGCCGCCCCGACGTGCGAATACTTAATGAGCGCGAGGCGATTCGTCGAGGTCACGCGCGGTCTTGCCGAAACCGCCCTCATGGCATACCATCCAGATGCTCGTGGCCACGCGTGCCGCTCGTCCGCTGTCGCGGTTGAGCGGAGGAGTTGGACTTGCGGAGCGAGAAGATGCAACGACGCGCCATCTTGCCGCCTACGTACCTGCTCTTCGGTCTCCTCGCGATCGTCGGTCTCCACTTCCTCTACTCGGGGCCTCGTCTGATCGGTCCGGCCTGGCGGCTGCTCGGATTGCCGGTCGCCGTGGTGGGGCTCTCACTCGCGGTTCGGGCCGACGCTCTCTTCAAGCGCGTCGGCACAGAGATCAAACCATTCAGGGAATCGGCCCTTGTAGTCACCGAGGACCTCTACAGACTCAGTCGTCACCCCATGTACCTCGGCTTCATGCTGCTTCTCTTGGGTGTGGCACTCCTTGCGGGGACCCTGTTTCCCCTGCTGGTGGTTGTGGTGATGCTCTGGTTGTTCATGGTTCGTTTTGTGTTGCCCGAAGAACGGCACATGGAGCAGCAGTTCGGCGACGAGTACCTGGAGTACAAGTCCCGGGTGCGCATGTGGCTTTGAGGGTCCGTGGGCCGGTGGCCGATCTGCTCAGGAGGTGGAATGCGGAAAAACCCCGTGACGGCGGTACTCGGGATCGCGCTCGTTGCCTTCGGGGTCTATCTGATCCTGACGGCGGGGCCGGGCGCCGGTCTGATTCCTGCGCTAATAGGAGGGGGGCTTGCGTACCTTGCCCTGAGGCCGGGGCGCGTGGCGGTTATTGTCTTCGGCCACATCCTGATCGTGGTGGGCTGCACGCTCGTTACGCTGGGGTTCTACCTGTTGCCGCACTCCGATCCGACGTGGCGTCACGTGTTCACACGGCCCCTCTTCTGGGGTCTGGTGACCATCTTCGGCGGGATCTGCGCGAACTACCATGGATTCTGCAAGTGCGTGAGAGCGCGATAGCGGTTGTATGGTGCCTGATCCAGTCTTCACCGGAATCGGTCTGGTGTACGAGAACCCATCGTAGTATCCTCGGGACAGTAGTGACGACGGCTCATTGGACTCGCGGGGGCGTGGGTTTCGAGAGCCTGGAGACCTGGGTTGGCAAGGAACATCCTCGACTGGGTCATGTTGGCGGTCTGCGCGGCGATCATCGTGCTTGCCTTTGGCGGCTCCGTGGACCCCACCAGACGGACGCTCATGGTCCTTGCGTCGTTGTTCATAGGCGTCCGTCGAGGGATTGCGCTCTTCAACAGGAACGCTTCGTAGCGGGTTCTGGAACCGGACGTAGGCGCCGGTACAGAGAGCCATGAGGTGTTCGAATCGCCCCCCGGAGGTGAGGGATGAACGCCCAGCAGCCAATCTACACGTCGAAGAGCACTGTGAAGAGTCTCTGGCAGGAGTATCGCGTCTATGCTAACCGCCTGGAGTTCGACTCGCCGTTCGGGCTCATGGTGATCCCCTTCGAGCACATCGAGCGGGTTGACGTGGAAGAGTCTGATGTCAAGGGGCTCCTCAGAGGAGATCTCAGACTCCGCGGCTTCCGTCCAGCTCTCAAGCTGGACTGGGCGAACTTCGTCGAACATGTTGTACTCGACAAGAGTTCGGGCCACGTGCGGAGGCTGCTCTTCACGCCCGAAGATCCTGAGTCATTCAGGCGCGCCGTTGATGAGGCTCTGTCCGCGTACCGACAGTGAAGCGGGGAAACGGGAGGAGTACGCGAAGGGAGCGGGACGGGACACCATCGAGTTATCGGCGGTCGCTGATGGGAAGTATCGGCTGGATGACTACACGACGGCATCGGTCCTCTCGCAGATCGGCTGGAGGAGAGTCCTGGTCGAGCCGGCGGATACCTCAGCGAAGCCCTCTGCGGGGAACGGCGACTAGCTCGTCGAAACTCCGGAGAAACGCCTCCTGGTGCGATCGGAGACTTCCTGGTGAGTCTGCCTGACTGGATCGACCGCGGAGCGTACCCCTTCGAGTCTCATTGGGTCCGCGTCGGAGTGGGCGAGCTGCACTACATCGACGAGGGAGAAGGCCGTCCGCTCGTAATGGTGCACGGCAATCCTACGTGGTCGTTTCTGTACCGGCATCTCGTGCGTGATCTTGCGCCCCGCTTCCGGTGCGTCGCCCCGGACCACATCGGTTTCGGGCTCTCCGACAAGCCGGCCGGATGGTCCTATCGTCCCAGCGAGCACGCGCGGAACCTGGCTGCGCTGATCGACCGCCTGGGGCTCGAGGACATCACGCTCGTCGTGCAGGACTGGGGCGGCCCGATAGGTCTTTCTTACGCGCTGGACCATCCGGACAACGTCGCGGGCGTCGTCGTTCTGAACACCTGGATGTGGCCCGTCGACGACGACTGGTACTACAGAGCGTTCAGCGGACTGGTCGGCGGCCCGGTGGGCAGGTTCCTCATCAGGCGATTCAACTTCTTCGCCCGCTGCGTCATGAAGCAGACGTACGGCGACAAGGGGCGGCTGACTCGCGAGATCCACGAGCACTACCTGCGACCGCTGGCGACGCCGGACGAGCGGACAGCCTGCGCGGTTCTCCCGGGGGAGATCCTGGGGGCGACAGAGTGGCTGGCCGACCTCTGGTCGAAGCGGGCCTCGCTCCGTGAGAAGGCCGCGCTGATCGTGTGGGGGATGAAGGACATAGCTTTTCGCGAGAAGGAACTGATCCGCTGGACCGAAGCGCTTCCGCAGGCCAGGGTCATCAGGCTTCCCGACGCAGGGCACTTCATTCAGGAGGAGGCCCCGGAGCGACTGGGCGAGGCCGTGGGCAGCTTCCTCGAGGAGGTCTGCGCGTGATAACTGACCCGGCAGTTCCCGAAACGCGCGCCGTTGCGCGGCTCTCTCTGTGGAGGGAACGGCCGGCTGCGCGGCAGCAGCGACTCTGAACGCATGAGGGACGGCGGCATGGACTTGCTAGAGCTGCTTGACGAGATACGGATCCTCGCGTCTAACGGGCTCCACTACGCGCAGAACGATTACGATCGTGAGCGGTACGAGCGCCTGATGGCTCTCGTAGAGGAGAACTACGGTCAGGCGCTGGACATGCCCTCGCCGGAAGTGAGGGAACGGCTCCGCGCGGAGCTGGGGCACGTGACGCCCAAGGTCGGAAGCGACGGCGCTATCTTCGATGAATCCGGCCGCATCCTCCTGATGCTGCGGACGGACGAGCGCAACTGGTGTCTTCCGTGCGGCTGGATCGAGCCGGGCGAGACACCGGCTCAGGCAGTGGTTCGCGAGGTGCGAGAGGAGACCGGACTGGAGTGCGAGCCTGTGGAGCTCGTCGACGTATTCGCCAGACCCGCCGGACCGGAGCACGGCCCGCACGGCAGGCTCTCGATCCTCTACCTCTGCTCCGTGACCGGCGGCACCCTCACGCCATCTCCGGAGGGAACAGAGCTCAGATACTGGCGAATAGAGGACGTGCCGGACTGGTTCGCGCACCACGAGAGGCTGGCGACCGCCGCGAGGGAGGCTTTCCGTGCGAACGCGGAGTGAGCGCGTGGACGAGCCCCCGACCAGACTGCGCGACAGGGGTTGACCGCGCCGGGAGCTCGCAGGTTCTCATACGATCGAGTTCTGACAGACGAGGGAGAGGCCTATGTCCTACGAGACCTACTGGGAGGACGAAGGGGTCCGTTGGGTCTATGAGGGCACGATGACCGATGACGACGTGCTGCGGGCTAATCTCGAGCTCTACGATGATCCTCGCTTCGAGTCGCTACGCTACGAGATCGCGGACTTCACGCGTGTGGCCAAGTTCGCAGCCGGCGCCGATTCGATCAGGAAGCTCTCGCAGCTCGACAAGAAGCAGTCGGCGAGGAACCCCGACGTCAAGGTCGCGATCGTGGCCACGGCGCCGCTCATGCGTGGTATCGCCCGCATGTACGCGCTTGCCTCAGGAGACTCCCCCTGGGACACCAGGATCTTCGAGACCGAGTCGGAAGCGAGGGAGTGGCTCTCCCGCTAGGTGCGAAGGCCCGGGCTGGCTGTCCGGGCGGCGCACGCTGGGGACATGCCGGAGGTTCGTGTCGCAGGGAGGTCCGGGACACGGATCGGGGTCGCGGGGACGAGAGGGGCGATTGGACAGATGAGCGGTGAAAGCGCTTTCAATGAGCGCGCGGCGGAGTATGACGCGTGGTTTGAAGAGAACGCGGCCGCGTATGAGTCCGAGCTGAGGGCCGTCAGGTCGCTCATGCCGGTTTCCAGAAGGCCGGTGGAAGTGGGCGTGGGGACGGGGCGTTTCGCGGTGCCGCTCGGGATCGGAAAGGGCGTCGAGCCCTCAGCCGCGATGGCGGAGCTCGCGAGACGGAGGGGAGTCGAAGTCGTGCCCGGCGTGGCCGAGGACCTGCCCTTCGAGGACGGCAGCTTCGATCTCGTTCTCATTGCGACAACGGTCTGCTTCATAGACGATCTGAGGAAGGCTCTCGCGGAGGCGTACAGGGTGCTAGAGGACGGCGGATTCCTGATCGTGGCCATGCTCGACCGCGAGACGGAACTGGGACGCGCATACGACTCGGAGAAGGAGAGGAGCCCCTACTATAGCCACGCGCGCTTCAGATCGTCAGCTGAGATCATAGCCGCCCTCTCTGAGGCCGGTTTCGGGGAACCTGTTTCGGTTCAGACGGTTTCCTCTCCGCCCGCCAGGATGAGACAGCCTGAGGACCCGGCGCCCGGCACGGGCACGGGGCTCTTCGCAGTGCTGCGGGCCAGGAAGAAGCGAGTTCGCCCGGCAGGTGAGCGTTGTGTGAGCTGAGGGCACGGCCGGGCGAACGGAAGCGGGCTCGGCCCCGCGCCGCCGCCGCTGGCAGGCGTGCGATCCGCACCGTCCCAAAAAGCTGTGGAAACATGTCGGGGTTCGTGTTCAAACTTGACTTGAGGGTTCATGATGGAGAGCAAGGCGGCGTGCAGAGCCCGCCGGTCAGGAGAGCACATGTCGAAACGCGTACCTCGAGGCATCCTGGCGGAAGCCAAGCTGTGTCCGCACGGATACGCCTGCTTGAGCGAGGGGAACGGACACGTCTGTCAGGCTGAGAGACTGATCCCGGACGACGGCGTATTCATCCCGGGCGATCGAGAGGTCGACTGCCCGTACGCCGAGAAGCGCCCTGGGGGTATATCCTGCTCGTGTCCCGTGAGGATCGAGCTTTTCAAGAACTACGGTCTGTGACGACGTCGGGCGGGGAGGCATCGGATGGAACAGCCGGATGAGGGCGTGGTTCTAACCATCGTTTGCGACAATCGATCCCGGAAGCCGGGCGTTGAGGCGTCCTGGGGCTTCAGTTGCCTGCTCCGGGGTCTCGAGAAGACGATCCTCTTCGACACGGGCGGAGAAGGTCCGATCCTCATGGGGAACATGTCGGAGCTCGGTATCGACCCCGGAGAGATCGACTCGGTCGCACTCTCACACGCTCACTGGGACCACACGGGAGGACTCGGTGACTTCCTCGCGGCGTCGAGCGACGTTGACGTCTATGTCCTGGAGTCGTTTCCCGGTTCCATTTCTGACCTGGCAGCCCGGGCGGGAGCGCGGATACGAGTCGTCACCGGCCCTACCGAGATCTGCCCCGGCGCCGTGTTGACGGGGGAACTCGGCGCGGCGGGGGGAATGACGGAGCAAGGGCTGGTAGTCCGGACAGATTCCGGCCGGGCTCTCATCACCGGTTGCGCGCACCCGGGGGTCGCCGGAATGGCGGCCAGGGCAAGTGAGATCGCAGGGGGCCAGATGACCCTGGTCCTCGGAGGATTCCATCTCCTCAAAAGCAGCGAGTCGTCGATACGGTCGGTCATTGAAGAACTTGTCGAGCAGGGCGTCCGTCTGGCCGCGCCATGCCATTGCACGGGCGAAGCTGCCATAGAGATCTTCAGGTCCGCCTACGGTGACGGTTTCCTGGATTGCCGCGCGGGAACGGTCGTGGATCTGACGGCGCTGCTGCGGGACGTGTAGCCGTCCGGGGAGTAGTCGGGGGCGCCGTCCTGGTTGCGGCGGATGCCCCGCCTTCCACGTTCGCGGAAGCTCCGGGTGAGGAGCGTTGGAAAGGAGTCGGAGATGAGAGCGACATCGATCCTGGCGCTTGTGGCAAGTGCGCTCGCGCTGTGCGCGGTCGGCGCATCTGCGGAATGCGAAGGTGACGTCCCCGCGTCGGTCTTGGAATGCTACGAGAAGGCGTACTCGGGGCGGGACCTCGAATCGCTGAGCGGTCTCTACGCGGATGACTACCTGTGGGTCGCGATCGTCCCTCAGGGCGCCGAGGTACTGGACCGGGAGCAGGTGATGGAATCCGCGCGGAACATGTTTCAGCATCCTGAGGTCCGGTCCGTCACGCTGTCCTTCTCGGGCGAGTCCAGCGTGATCGAGAACGAGGCGGATGGAACGTGGCGCATTGAAGGTGTGGTGGCCACGCTCGAGACGCTCTACGGAGAGGTCAGTGAGGCGCAGGTGGCGCGCACCTGTGCCACGCTCTACGTGCGCCAGAACGGCGAAGGGTTCGAACTCTTCCGCGAAGTGACGCTGGGAAACGATGACTGTGAGGCATGGACGGCCCTTGGTTCGACGAACTAGCCGCACGTCGTGGTCGAAGAGACCGGGGGAGCCGTGTTCTGCCCGGCCGACGTGTGAGCCGGCTTGACGGGATCGACCGGGGAGCGAGGCTTGACGCGGTAGACCGGGAAGCGAGGCTTGACGCAGTAGACCGGGAAGCGAGGCTTGACGCGGTTGGATGTGCAACTCGTCCGCCTGTCGCCGTCATCCGAAGACGACATCGGGAGCGTGCAGGAGGTTCTGGAGGACGCACCCGGTTACTCGGTGGCGGTCACCGGTCGTCCTCCCGCGGACGACGACGCGCGCTCTCTCTTCGACGAGCTGCCCCCGGGCAGTCACAGGGAAGACAAGCTGGTCTTCGCCATCAGGCAGGGATCGCGCGTAGTTGGATGCGCGGACGTCGTCGTGGGGTACCCGGAAGCCTCGACGGTGTTCGTGGGGCTCCTGCTCGTTCGCGAGCGGGACCAGGGACACGGCATCGGCGCGAAGGCATACGAGCTCCTCGAGGAGCAGTTCCGGAAACGGGGGCTGAAGAAGGCCCGACTGGCCGTTGTCGAGACGAACCCTAGGGCGTTGCCCTTCTGGGAACGTCTCGGATTCGTCAGAACGGGCGAGCGCAGGGAGTACTCGTGCGGCGAGGTGAGTTCGAGCCTCGTTCTTCTGGAGAAGCGGATCGGAGGTGCTTCGCGCATGGAAGCAAGGACACTGGTCGGTCACGTATCGTCAGGGGGAGCCACCAGGGACTACGCGAGAATAATTGGGGAGATACTGACTTCTCGGGGGCACGAGGTCAAGATCGTTGACCTCAAGCGAGAGAAGGTGGACGATCTCTCGCCATTCGATCTTGTCGTGGTTGGGATGGGCGTGCGGATGTTCATGGTCTACCGCAAGGGGAAGCAGTTTCTCAGCCGCGAAGATCTGAAGGGCAAGCGCGTGGCCGTCTTCCTGTCGAGCGCGATGGCCATCGAGGATCCGGAGAAGGCAAAGGAAAGATTCCTCTCGCCTCTGATCGAAAGGCACGGTCTTGAGCCGATCATGCATGACGCCTTTCCCGGCAAGATGCCTGTCGGAGGAGGGAAGCTGCAGGACCGCACGGACCCGGAAGTGGCGCGCAAGTGGGCCAACGCGCTCGCCGATAGGGTCGAGTCCTGATCCACTCGCCGCGTCTGTTGCGCGTTGACGACCCCTCAGGCTGACAGTATCATCAGACCCCGTACGGAGGTGGTCATTGCCTGGCGGACGCTCATCCCGCTTGATCATGGCGGCAGCCGTCGCGCTGGCGTTCACCGGATCGGGAGCGTCAGCCGCTCTGGAAAGGCCGAAGGGGCAGGCTCTTCAGATGCAGATCGAAGGGGTCCTGAACCTCGAGGGCTTCGGCTCCACCAGCCTGGCGTATCAGCGCAGCGTCTCGCCGACTGTGGCGTGGCGGGTGGAAGTGAGCGCCGACGCCAGCCGCTCGACGGAAGACGAGGACTACCTGTACCATGACGGGTCCGACGTCGACCAGGCTTATGAGGACACCATCTGGGACCACAAGGTGTCAGTGGCCTGCGAGTGGTTGCGATACAGCGGGGAGGACGTAGCCTTCTACTGCGGCGGCGGGCCCTGGTTCGAGTACTCGTCATTCAGGTCGGTGTACAGGGGC
This sequence comes from Candidatus Effluviviaceae Genus IV sp., assembly GCA_014728245.1. GTDB lineage: Bacteria > Joyebacterota > Joyebacteria > Joyebacterales > Joyebacteraceae > WJLY01. The sequence continues at coordinate 7,383 of WJLY01000207.1, read as the reverse complement.
ATCTGGCAGGATAACTCGGATGAGTGGGTGGATACGGTGAGGTCGTTCGGCGGGGGGCTAAGGGGCTGTCTGGGTGTTCAGTGGACGGCCAGGGAGTGGTTGGCCGTGCATGCCGAGTACGGCGCCGTTGCCCGGTACAGCCTGATCCTGTCGGACCGGGAACAGACAGTTGGCTCCGAGCAGCCGGAGTACTCCAGAGCCAGCTTCGATCGCAGGACCTTTGCCCTTGAGTCGGAGGGAGTCCGCTTCGGGGTATCAGTCTACTTCTGAAAGGAAGGCCATGCCGGGCTCAGTCGTCCTCCAGCGAGCGCTCGTGATCTGGGCGGTACTCGCGGTCGTGGCCGTGATCAACGGGATCATCCGCAACGCCTGGCTTGAGCCCGCGTTGGGTGAGGGCCGCGCCCACGTCTTGAGCACGCTCGCGCTGTGCGCCCTGATCTTCCTTGTGGCGCTCGCATCGATCGCGTGGATCGGGCCCGCGAGTCTTCTGCAGGCCGCGCTGGTGGGCGTCTTCTGGGTTGCGTTGACGCTCACGTTCGAGTTTCTGGCGGGGCACTTCGTATTCGGCCATCCGTGGAGCAGACTTCTCGCGGACTACAACCTGCTCCGCGGCCGAATATGGATTCTCGTGCCGATAGCGACGTATCTGGCCCCCAGGTGGGCATTCAGGCTGAGAGGCATGTAGCGCCTGCCGAGGCGCTCATGCCAAGAAGAGCCCGTGAGGTCCCTCATGCGATTCACATTCGCGGCGCTGTGCGTGGCCATGCTCATGCCCGCCCTCGCGTCGGGCGGCGCGGCCAGACCGGATGGGCAGGCGTTCCAGTTCGGGATCCAGGACCTGTCTCTCATGTCGTTTGACGGAACGGCCATTGGCTACCAGCGCTTTGTCGGGCGCGATGTCGCCCTCAGGATCGGGGCGGGCGTCGATCTGAACCACTCGACCGAGGACTACTCCGAACTCTACATCACGGAGGCCGACGGCGAGGTGCTGGATGAGAGCATCGAGCACAACGAGTGGGAGCACAGTGCCTTCGTGTCGTGCGAGTGGATACGCTACCGTGGACGAAGTGTCGCGTTCTTCTTCGGCGGAGGACCAAGGCTCTCATACGAGTCGAGAAGAGGAGAGGACTCGGACTTCTACCAGGACCACTCGCGCCACACGCGCTCGACGAGGGAAGTCTACGGAATCGGTCTGAAGGGCGCGCTCGGCGTCCAGTGGAGCCCTTGCGACTGGCTCGCCGTCCACGCGGAGTACAACGCGGTGGGCATGTACGAGCACTCGAGAGACGTGTTGCAGAGAGTGTGGACGGACGACGACTCGGAGTTCTCCGAGAGCACCACTGTCGAGCGGGGTTTCGAGTTCGATTCGCGCGGTGTCAACGCGGGCGTCTCGGTCTACTTCTGAGCGACGGGAGGAAACGCCGTTGTCGGGCGATATCTCCTTAAAAGCCATAGGCGTTGTCAGAACGGCTAACAAGACGCGCGAGGAGACACCGGTCCAGCCGTCGCGGGCCGTCGGGATTGAGGGAACGGTCGAGGTCTTCCCGGAGTACGAGAAGGGACTTGACGGGCTGGAGCGCTTCTCCCACGTCTTCCTTATATGCTGCTTCGACCGGGCGGGCCCGGCCGAACTGACGGTAACGCCGCACGGGCGTACGGAGCGACGTGGCGTATTCGCCACGCGCGCGCCGGACAGGCCCAACCCGATCGGTCTGAGCCTGGTCCGCCTGCTGAGGCGGGAAGGGACGGTTCTTCACGTCTCTGATGTCGACATTCTGGACGGCACTCCGCTTCTGGACGTGAAGCCGTACGTAGCGGAACTGGACTCCAGGAACGACTAGCCGACCGGACCGCTCCGGCCCGGCGTCGAACGGTTGTGGGACTGAGACTTGTCCGGGGAGGATCAGGTGTCAAAGGGAACGTTCGTGTGTTCCGACTGCGGCCACGTCTGGCGCGTCACGCGCGGGCAGCCCAGCCCGGTCTGCTGTCCGGAGTGCGAGAGCGAGAACATCCACCGCTCGCGCGGCCACAGGACCAAGGGGCGCGACAAGCGGAGGATCAGGAAACGCGAGTGGACCGGGGAGCAGTCCTGGGACGAGTAGTAGTCGCGTCCTGGCGATGCGGGGCGCACTCCCGACATCTGCGGGATTCTCGCAGGCGACAGAGACGACATGGTGGCGAAGGGGATGTCCTGGGCTCTGCGTGATCTGATCGCCGTGGACAGGAGGGAGGTCGTCCGCTTCCTCGAGGAGCACTCCAATGAACTGCCCGAGCTCGTCAAGCGGGAGGTGACCAGCAAGCTCAGCACGGGGCTCAAGAACCCCCTAAAGGGGCGTAGGTAGCGCTGGAGAAGAGTATATGGGACTTCTTTCCTGGATCATATTCGGAGCGCTGGCCGGCTGGGTCGCCGGCCTGATCATGGGCTATCGCAACGGTTGCTGTCTGACGATCGTCGTCGGCATCGTTGGCTCGTTCATCGGCGGGATCATCATGCAGCTGGTGACCGGCAGAGGCTTCAACTTTGGTTTCGACCTCAGAAGCTTCCTGGTCGCGGTCGTGGGCTCGATCGTCCTTCTGGCCATCGTCGGGGCGTTCGGACGCAGGCGGTACCACTGATGATGGACCGCAAGCCGACCGTCGAGGAGGTAAGGGCGGCGAGGGGCAGCCGAGTCCCCGACGTGCTCAGGAAAGGCCTGGACATAGTCTTCTGCGGCATCAACCCGGGCCTCTACTCCGGAGCAGTGGGCGCGCATTTCGCGCGGCCCGGCAATCGCTTCTGGCGGGCACTGAGCGATTCGGGACTCACCGATCGGGTTCTCGGGCCGCGCGACGAAGACGAGCTTCTGAGCTACGGGCTCGGCATTACCAACCTGGTGAACCGAGCGACGGCCGTCGCGGCCGAGCTGTCCGATGAGGAGCTTCGGCGGGGACGGGGCGTCCTCAAGCGGAAGATCGGACGTTACAGGCCGAAGTTCGTTGCCATTCTCGGTATCGGCGCATACCGGGCCGCGTTCGAGGATCCCGACGCGCGACCGGGTCCGCAGGACGAACGGCTTCACGGAGCCCGTGTCTGGCTGCTGCCGAACCCAAGCGGGCTGAACGCCCACTACCAGCGCGATGATCTGGCGAAGCTCTTCTCAGAGCTGAGGGAGCGTGTGAGGGGAGACTGACCCGCGGGAGTTGCACGGGTGTCCGCGAATGGAGGCCTCAGCCGGTCCGTCCGACCCGTCGCAGAGCATCGGAAGACAGGTTGCGGAAGCTCCTCTCCGACCCTACATCAGAGGTCGGAAGAGCTGCCATCGAACCATCTTGTAGAGAGGGGATGCAGTGCTTGCTCGGAAACTGTGCGCGCGACTGCTTGCGGCGGCCGTTCTCGCCTGCCTCGTTGGAGTTGCGTCTGCCGCTCAGGAGTCCTCGAGCGAACTCGAGATCCTGAGCGACTGGATGACCGGGTCCTTCAACAGCTCAGCTCAGGCGGATGCGGACTCCTCCTACTTCGACATAAGGCTGCAGATGGCGCGGATCTGGCCTGATGGATACGACGTCTGGATATACGTGGAGCAGGCGGTGGCCGGGAGTGAGGGGCGTCCTTACCGGCAGCGAGTCTATCGGCTGACGGAGATGGAGGGCGGGCTCTTCAGCAGCGACGTGTTCGAGCTGGATGACCCTGAGCGGTACGTGGGGGCATGGCGCCACGACGCTCCACTCGGCGACCTCCGGCCCAAGGACCTCGCGAAGCGCGAAGGTTGCGCGGTGCTGCTGAGACGCGACCCTTCTGGCGACTTCTCCGGCGGCACCGTGGGTAGGTGCTGCAGAAGCTCACTCGGGGGAGCCGCCTACGCCACCTCAGAAGTGCTTCTCACAGAGAGCCGCCTGGAGAGCTGGGACCGTGGCTTCGACGCCTCGGGCAGGCAGGTCTGGGGCGCGGAAAAAGGGCCGTACGTCTTCCGCAAGACGGCCGACGCGCCGTAACAGACAGGAGCACTCCGTGAGGAGACGCAGCACGAGAATAGTGGCCACGATCTCGCCCATGACGGTCAGACGGATCCTGGGAATCGAGCCTGACCAGCCGCTTGGCCCTCCGCAGACAGCCGACGCGCTGAACGCTCTATCCGAGGCGGGGGTTGACGTCTTCCGTCTGAACCTGTCCTTTCGGGACGACCGGTTCATCGAACAGGTTCTAGCGTGGTTCAGAGATGAAGAGGGCGGTCGAGCGGCGGGGGCCGCGCTCCTGGGCGACCTCCAGGGTCCGAAGCTGAGGCTGGGCGACTTCAAGGCGTCTCGGGAGACGTCGGGCCCGGCCTCTACGGAAGCCTCCCGCAGGGAAGACCAGGCTCGACTCGAGCGCGGGCAGGAGTTCCTGCTCTACTTCCGGCCGGATCCCGGGGCCGGCGTTTCCCTGTCGACGGCCGGCAACGAGCGCATGGGCACGGTGCTCCTGAACGACGAGTTCTACGAGTCGTTCGGGGAATGCGTGCGCCGCGGTCTCAAAGACGGCCCCGTTGAGATCTCCGTAGGAGACGGGAACACGCTGCTCGTGGTGGACGAGCGGGCGGACGTGAGGACGACGCATGTGGCGAGCAGGGTGGAGATAGGCGGCATGGTCGGTTCCCGGAAGGGAGTAATGCCGCGCCGGATCTCGATAGACGTCCCCTCGATCATCACCGACAAGGACAGGGAAGACCTTCGCTTCCTGCTGCGCAGGGGCGGACGGCACGTGAGTTTCGTCGCTCTCTCGTTCGTCAAGCGCCCGAGCGACGTCCTTCGTTTGCGGGGAGAGATAGACAACTACAGCACGTACAGATCGATGGTCGGCCGGCGGGTCAGAGAGCTCGGCGCGGGCGGCAAACGCGCGAGGTCGCTCCGGACGACGCTGCTTCCCGCCATAGTCGCGAAGATAGAGACGCGCGAGGCGGTAGAACCGGACGCGTTCGAGAGCATACTCGATCTCAGCGACGCGGTGATGGTGGCGCGGGGGGACCTCGCCCTCCAGATGGACCCCGACCGCGTGCCGTGGGAGCAGAAGCGGATCATCCGGACATGCAGAATGAGAGGAAAGCCGGTCATCACGGCGACGCAGATGCTGCACTCGATGCAGCATAACCCTCGGCCTACTCGGTCGGAGGTCAACGACGTATTCAACGCGGCGCTCGACGGGACCGATGCCACCATGCTGTCCGGGGAGACCGCGAACGGAAGATACCCCGTGGAGTCCGTGCAGACGATGGCCGCGGTTCTCAGACGGGCCGAGGAGTTCTGGCACTCGGGGAGGAGCGACCTCGTGGCGGAGTGGGCGGACGTCAGGCGGTCGCTCAAGAAGATCGTGGACGGCGCGTCCGTTCGGCTCGCGGAGAGGCAGTCGGAGGTCAAGAAGGGGCTCGGAGCCTCTTCCAAGAGGCTCGCGTCTCTGGCCGACAGGCTCTACGAGGGGAAGAGGGAGAAGACCAGGAGGCAGACTACGACCGACATGGTCTGCATGTCGGCGTGGGCCATGATCTCTTCGCCGGAGGTAGTGGCGATCGTGGCCGTTACCGCGTCCGGCAGGACGGCGCGGATGATGGCGCGGTTCCGTCCGGATGTCCCTGTCTTCGCCGTCACGCACGACGACGAGAACCGCAGGAAGCTCCTCCTGTCTTTCGGAATCCTGCCTGTAGAGGTGGACGTAGCCTCGGCGGCGGAAGAGGAGATCTACGACGTCGCGCTGAAGGCTCTTGCTGAGAGAGGATGGCTCGAAAAGGCAGAGGCGCCCGCGGAGACGCGGGAGCTTGTCGTCTTCGTGTCAGGCTCACCGATAGGGGACCCGGGCACGACCAACCAGTTGAGACTTGTATCGCTCTCGGACGCGGGCTACCGGCTCCGCGAGATCGCGCAACCGGAGACGTTCGGCCGCGTCTAAACCTGCGAATACCACAGGAACCCCGAAAGGAGCAGGTGATGAACGGAGAGTGGCAGAGCATACAGGGCGAGAACTCCAGCCACGACGTCGTCTTCTACGGGCTGTCGACGTGTGTCTGGTGCAAGAAGACGCGGAAGCTCCTCGAAGACAGCGACGTCTCGTTCAGGTATCTTGACGTCGATCTCGTCCCCAGGGAGAAGCGCGGCGGCGTGGTGGACGAGCTCAAGCGCGTCAACCCGACTGGCAGCTTCCCGACAGTGGTGATCGACGGCGACAAGGTCGTCGTCGGCTACAGGCCGGAGCAGCTCATGGAGGAGCTTGGACTATGAGCCTGACGGACGACGTACCGAAGGAGCGCGTAGACGCCCTGATCGAGGAGCTGACGCGGGACGCCGAGGCGTCGGGGTATCACCTGAACCCCGATCGCGCTTTCCTCGACTCGCTGGCAAGGGGTCTTGCGGCCAACGAGAAGAGGTTCGGATACAGAGCGTGTCCCTGCAGACTGGCCTCCGGCGACCGGGAGGACGACATAGACATCATCTGTCCCTGCTACTACCGCGATCCCGACCTCAGCGAGTATGGCGCCTGCTACTGCGCTCTGTATGTATCCGAAGAGGTTCTTCGCGGCGACAAGGACCTGGAGCCTGTCCCTGAGAGGCGGCCGCCGGAGGAGGACCGCGCGCGGGCGCGCGAGCGCCGGTCCGGAACGGGGGGCTCCTTTGGTCAGGGCGCCGCGTATCCGGTCTGGAGATGCGAGGTGTGCGGGTATCTGTGCGCTCGGGACGATCCGCCGGAGGTCTGCCCGATCTGCAAGGCAAGGAGAGATCGTTTCACCCGGTTCGCGTGAGGAGCGTGGATAGACTACCCGGATGTCAGGTCGCTCGAGGAAGAGCCGGGCGTTCTCCTCGTGTCGGTCAGGATCATCTGGATGATGCAGTAGTAGTCCCGCGTCGAGCGCTTCCAGTCCCGGATCCCGAATTTGATAGAGTTCAGGTTGAACGATATCGCGAGGCGCATGAAGGTACTCGAGACTCGCCTGCGTCGCGACTGGAGGCGAGGTCGGGCGCGGTCACGGCGGCCGCAAGGCCCCGTGCCGCGGACATACGCGGAGGACCATTGTCGGCGCCGCTTGGGTGGCTAAGGAGAGCGGGAAGCAGGGTCTGGGCGGTGGCGCACGTCGCCGCGCGCAGAGCCATCGAGGAGAGAGCGCCCGAGGCCGCTGCGAGCGTGGGTTTCTTCGCGGTATTCTCGTTCTTTCCTCTTCTGCTGATACTGGTAGCAGTGAGCGGCTTCGTTCTCGCCGACACGCACACGCAGGATCAGATCCTGAGTTCGGTTCTGCGGTTCCTTCCCGTGTCGCGCGAGCTCGTCAGCGCCAACATGCGAACCGTGCTGAATGCACGAGGAGCCGTCGGCTTCATCGGCGCCGCGACCCTCCTGTGGTCGGCGACGAGCGCGTTCACGGTGCTCGTCAACAACCTCAACAG
>WJLY01000206.1 GCA_014728245.1 Candidatus Effluviviaceae Genus IV sp. | reverse complement strand
CGGGGCGGACACCGATCTGCGGCACTCGCATAGAGGAGGAGTGAAAGATGGCAGCTAGACGATTCACCTGGCTCTTCGTGCTACTTGTCGCTGCGCTCGCAGCGCAGCCCGCGGCCGCCCGAGGACCGGCGCGTGCAGTCGCATTCGACCCGTCGAGCGTAGAGGTGGTGGAGGCAGGCAAGTTCTCGGCCGTGAGCGTCCCGGGCCTGCGTTCCTTATCTGAGCCGGGCGCCCCCGACCTGCCGGCGAGGGTGCTCCACTTCGTGATTCCCGGCGACTCCCGGGTGGAAGACGTGGTTGCGGAATACAAGGAGACGGAGCTTCGGGGAGCGCACCTGGTGCTTCCGGCGCAGCCCGAGGTCCCGATCGGGGAGACGCCGCGGTGGGCGGAGCCGGACCCGTCGATCTACGAGAGCGCCGAACCCTATCCCGAGAGCCGCGTCGTGTACCTCGGCGACGGTTACCTCGGGGGCTACCGTATAGCGAGCGTAGCTGTCTACCCCATCCAGTACGTGCCTTCCGAGGGCAGGCTCGTGCTCGCGACCGACGTGTCGGTCGAGCTGGAGCTTGCTCGTGGCGCGAACCGCTCGGTGTCACGTCGCCGCATGACCGGGAGGACGGCGGAGCTCTACAGGGGGATCGTGTCGGGCATGGTGGAGAATCCCTGGGACGTGGCTCGTGTTCCCGCGTCCGGCGTGGAGCTGGTTGATGAGGTCGGGCCGGAGGGTTTCTCGCCGCGCTGGTCTCCCTCGCTTGAGGGCAGCCCTGTGGAGTATGTGATCATCACGAACGACGAGCTTGCGCCCTACTTCCAGGACCTGGCGGACTGGAAGACTCAGAAGGGCGTGCCTGCTGTAGTGAAGACGGTGTCGTGGATCAACTCGAACTACCCCGGTGGCTGCGACACGCCTGAGCGGATCAGGCTCTTCATCAGAGACGCCTACACCTCCTGGGGAACCTCCTACGTCCTCCTCGGAGGCGACACGGGTGTCGTGCCGCCGAGGTACGTCTGGTCGGACTACTACGGCGGATGGGAGATCTCGACAGACCTGTACTACAGCGATCTCGACGGGAACTGGAACGACGACGGCGACAGCTTCTTCGGCGAAGGCTACGCCGGATACGGGGACCAGGGCGACAGCCTCGACCTCTATTCCGAGGTCTTCGTCGGCCGCGCTCCGGCCACGACCACGCTGGAGGCGGAGACATTCGTCGACAAGGCGCTGGTGTACGAGAAGACGCCGTCGGTCCTCTTTTCCGACCGGAATCTCTACCTGGCCGAGGTGCTCTTCCCCTACGACTGGGAGCCGGGAGACGTCATCAGCTCCGACGGGGCCGGGGACGCGGTGGAGCCTTCGCTGGCCTTCGTGCCCCCCGAGATCCGAACGGCCAGGCTGTATCAGAACTACACCGCTTACCCCGGCTCGTACGAGCTGGGACGCGAGGCGGCGATCGACTCCCTGGAGACCGGGTACAACATCGCGTGCCACGTGGGTCACGGGAACAAGGACGTCATGAGGGTCAGCTCCGGCGACTACGTCAGCCTCAACGACGTCAACGATCTCTCCAACGGTCAGGAGCGCTCCGGCTTCGTGTGGATGCTCAACTGCACGTCGACCAAGATCGAGGCCGACTGTATCGCAGAGAGGTTCATCAACAACGCCGGCGGCGGCGCGACGATGCTATGGGGTCCGTCCCGCTTCTGTTTCCCGACGACCGCGCGAGACTACTTCGTCAAGTGGTTCGAGCGTTTCTACACGGAGGACATAACCGGTGCGGGACCGATCTGCGCGGCCAGCCGGAGCCCGTTCGTCGGGAACTCGGACTTCGACAACACCGACAGATGGACGCAGGTGTCGTTCATCCTGCTTGGAGACCCGGAGACCAGCATACTGACGGGCAGACCCAAGTCCCTGACCGTCGTGCACTCGCAGTCCGTGGCTCTGGGCGAGGCCAACGTGTCGGTGACGGTCACCGATCCGGCGGCTGTCGACAGCGCCTACGTCTGCATCGCCAAGGACGGAGAGGTGTACGAGACGGCCTACACGAACGCCTCAGGCCAGGCGGTCCTCACCGTCGTTCCTCAGACGACGGGCCAGATGACGATAACGGTCACCGCTCAGAACCGCTTCCCCTACGAGGACACGATAAGCGTACTCACGACTCCGTCGGCGCACATCACGCTGCGTGACGCCTCGATAGACGACGATGCTGTCGGAGGAAGCGACGGGAATGCGAACGGGCGCGCTGAGTCGGGCGAGACGATCGAGTTGAGCGTGACCGTGGGGAACGGAGGAGGAGGCGCCGCGTCCGGCGTCGAAGCCGAGCTTTCGAGCACCGATTCCTACATCACGGTGACCGACAGCACCGAGACGCTTGGAGAGATCACGGGAGGTGAGGTGCTCGACTTCGAGGACGCCTTCACCTTCGCGATAGGAAACGACTGCCCGAACGGCCACGAGGCGGTCATGACCGTGGAGTTCACAGACGCGGCGCGAACCACATGGTCGAGCGACTACACGCTTGTGGTGTCCAGGCCGGAGTTCGTGCAGCTCCACAACGACGTGGACGACGGCGGCGACGGCGTGCCCGACGTCGGCGAGTCGTTCGTCCTCGCGGTGGAGCTTCTGAACGAGGGCAACGGAGACGCGGACGCGGTCACGGGCGTGCTCCGGTATCCGAACGCCCAGGTCACCGTGACGGACAGTACCGACGTCTGGGGAGACATAGCCGCCGGCTCCACAGGTTCGGGCTCCGGCGGCTTCGCGTGCACCGTCGATTCCGTCATGACCGATCTCTTCGAGCTCAGGCTGACGGACGAGGACGGCAAGACCTGGACCACTCACTTCGATCTCTTCGCGCCCGACGTGCCGGAGACGCTGGCCGCGTCGGTGCAGGCCACCACGATCTATCTGACGTGGGACCCGGTCGTCGCCTCGGACCTCTGGGGCTACAACATCTACCGCGCCGAGCCGCCTGGAGGCGACTTCTCGCAGGCCAATGACGGCGTCGTGGAGGGCATATCCTACTACGAGGATCACGGGCTTCAGGAGAACAAGCTCTACTCGTACAGGGTCACGTCAGTCGACCTCTCGGGCAACGAGAGCGCTCCCTCAGCCGTGCTGGAGATCAGCACCAACCCGCCGGCGCAGTCCGGTTGGCCCCTCACCGGCGGCGAAGGGATGCTCGGCTCTCCGCTGCTGTGCGACATAGACGACGACGGCTACTCCGAGATCATCGTAGGCTCCGGTGACATGTACTGCTGGAGGTACGACGGAGCCGAGTACCACGACGGCGACGGCGATCCGCGAACCAACGGCGTCTACAACGCCGACGGCACGGGAGGCTACTGGGCAAGCCCCGCGCTGGCCGAGCTGGACGGCGACGCGGGCAAGGAGATCGTCGCCGCGGCGTGGGGCAACGTCGGTACCGAGGGAGACCCCGAGTACGAGATATTCGCATGGAATGCCGAGGACTCGAGCATACTCCCGGGCTGGCCGGTCTACACGCAGGGAAGGTGCTGGTCGACGCCGGCGATGGGCGACCTCGACAGGGACGGACTCGACGAGACGATCATCCTGGCCTCGGACGGCAGACTCTACGTCTACAGCCCCGACGGAACCGAGTTCGCTGATGGAGACGGTGATCCTTCCACGACGGGCGTCTTCAGGTACATGGATGCCAACTACAACTACGGATCGGTCGCCGTGGTCGACCTGGACGACGATCACGAGCTCGAGATGATCGTGCCTTCGCGGTCCGACAGCATCTACTGCCTGAACCCGGACGGCTCGGACGTGCCCGGATGGCCCGTCTACGTCAGGGAGATGGCGATGAGCTCTCCCGTCGTGGGTGACGTCGACCTGGATGGCTCGCTCGACGTGGTCGCCGCGAGTAACGCCGATTCGATCTGGATCTTCGACGCGTCGGGCGTCCCGCTGCCGGGTTGGCCGCAGTACGTCAACATGAAGGTGAGCTCGGACGGTCCCCCGTCCCCCACTATCGCCGATCTCAGCGGCGGCGACGAGCTCGAGATCATAATGCCCGGGTCTGACGGTTCGGTCTCGGTATGGGACTATACGGGCGACATGCTGCCCGGCTGGCCCCAGATGCTCGAGACGCCCAACCTGGACAACCACGCCAGCGCCTCCGTCGGGGACGTGGACGGCGACTCTGGCATGGAGATACTGGTCGGCAGCAACAGCGGGCAGCTCTACGCCTTCGACGTCGACGGCGACCTGATAGCCGGTTGGCCGATAGAGACTGGAATCGAGGAGCTGTACTCGACGCCCACGCTCTTCGACCTGGACCTCGACGGCGACGTGGAGGTCATACATTCCTCGATGAACAGGAGCGTCTACGTCTGGGACTGCGAGGGCAGCTACGACGACGGAGACGGAGTCGAGTGGGGAGCGTGGCGCGGCAACATGGCGCGAAACGGTCTCTACGGATACGCGGCGCCGGTCTCGGTGCCGGAAGACGGCGCGGTCGCCGAACGCAGGCTGGTGCTCGAACAGAACGTGCCCAACCCGTTCAACCCCGTGACGGTCGTCGCGTTCTCGGTTCCGGGCGGCACGGGCCGAGCCACGCTTTCCGTATACAACATCGCCGGTGAGCGCGTCAGGACGCTGGTCGACGGCCCCGTTGATGGAGGCCGGCACAACGTAACGTGGGACGGGCGCGACGACGCGGGCGAGCGCGTGGCCTCCGGCGTCTACTTCGTCAGGCTGGAAACGCCGGACCTCGGGGCCACCGAGCGCAAGGCGGTTCTTCTGAAGTAGAGATCGCGCGCCGCGGCCGCACCTGCCGCCGTGCGTCCAGCAGGGTCAGCGCACAAGCCAGTGACGAAAGCGAAGCCGGGCACCCGCCCGGCTTCGCTCGATAGGTCGCGCTCTCTTCGGTTCTTCGCGGCGCCGCCGGCTCTTCCCGCCGGACAGCGCACCCGGGTCCCCCGCCCTGAACGGCGCCGCCGCACGCGCTTTGCCGCCGCGAGACGTAGCCCTCAGTCCTCCAGCTCGGCCCAGCGGTCGTAGAGCCCGTCGACGAGACTGCGCAGCTCCCTCTGCTCTTTGACCATCTTCTTCACGCGCTCCCCGTCCGAGTAGACGGACGGGTCGGCCAGGGCTATCTGGATCTCCTCCAGCCGTTCCTCGGAGCGGGCAATTCGCTCCTGAACCTGCTGCCGTTCCTCCCTGGCCGCCCGCTTCTCCCGCGACCGCTGCTGCCTCGCCTTCGCCTCGCGACGTTTCTGCTCCTTCGACTTCGGCCCGCCTCGCTCGTCCGCTCCCGGCGTCCGGGCGTCGCGAGACGCGGGAGGCCGCTCTCTCGCCTCCTCTTTCTCCCGGTCCTTCCTCCAGAGGTAGTCGCTGTACGATCCGAGGAACGTCCGGAGCCTTCCACTCTGCACCTCGAGGACCTTTGTCGCGAGCGCGTCCATGAAGGCGCGGTCGTGTGAGACGAAACAGATCGTCCCCGAGAAACGCGTGAGCGCGTCCTCGAGCACCTCTCTCGAGGCGACGTCGAGGTGATTGGTGGGCTCGTCGAGGAGCAGCAGGTTCGCGGGCCTCAGGAGCATTCTGGCGAAGGAGAGCCTGCTCTTCTCGCCGCCGGACAGGACCCCCACCTTCTTGTCCACGTCCGCGCCCGAGAAGAGAAACGCGCCGAGCAGGCCCCTGAGTCGCGGTCTCATCTCATCCGGCGCGATCGCCTCCAGCTCGCCCAGGACCGTGTTGTCGGGATTCAGGTGACGGCCGGGGTCCTGGCCGAAGTACTGCACGGTCACGTTGTGTCCCAGCGCGACGCTGCCCCCGTCGACCGGTATGCGACCGGCGATGATCTTCATGAGCGTCGACTTGCCGGCGCCGTTGCGCCCGACGAACGCGACCTTGTCGCCGCGCGAGACCTCTAGATCGACTCCGTCGAACACGACGTTGTCTCCGTACGACTGCCTGACGTCTCTGAGCGACACGGTCACGGCGCCTGCTCTCCGGGGCTGCGGGAACCGGAAGTGGATGCGCTTGTGGTCGCGCGGGACCTCCACGAGCTCGATCCGCTCGATCATCTTGATGCGACTGCGGACAAGGGCCGCCCTCGCCTTGTCCGCCCTGAAGCGGTCGACGAACCTTTGCAGGTGCGCTATCTTCTGCTCCTGCTGCCTCCTGGTCGCCATCAGCACCTCGCGCCTCTTCTCGCGCTGCTTCACATACTCGGAGTAGCTGCCGTGGTAGTCGACCAGTCCCTCGACGCCCAGTTCGCTTATCCGGTCGACGATCCTGTCGAGGAACGCCCGGTCGTGAGACACGAGCACGAGGGCGCCGGGATAGGACGCCAGGTACTCCTCCAGCCAGATGATCGACTCGAGATCGAGATGGTTGGTCGGCTCGTCCAGGAGCAGCACGGTCGGTCCGGCGAGAAGCAGCTTCGCCAGCGCTATCCTCATCTGCCAGCCTCCGCTGAACTCGTCGGTGAGGCGCGACCGGTCGTCCTCGTCGAAGCCCAGTCCCGACAGCACGGTCGCCCCGCGCG
>WJLY01000205.1 GCA_014728245.1 Candidatus Effluviviaceae Genus IV sp. | reverse complement strand
GTCTGCTTCGCCTTCACCGGAGAGATCGTGGACGGCACGCTCCAGCCCGGGGACGACGCGTCCGACGCCCGCTTCTTCGGACGCGAAGACCTGCCGGAGGACATAGCGTTCTCGACGCACCGCGCGCTCATCCTGCGGAGCCTGAAGAAGGAGGAGTGAGGTGGAGACCACAGCGCTGCGCGAGGTCGCCCTCGGTCATCTTCCGCTCTCCGGTTTCCATCACCTGCTCGCCTTCGTCGTTCTGGTCACGCTGTGGTCGCGTCGCGAGGCGGCGGGCAGGGTCCTCCCCACCTACCTCGCAGCCGCCTTCGGCACCGCTTCGTTCGCGCTCCTGTCGCAGGCCGGCGCCCGCGCTCACGGCGCCGTTGCCGTCATCCTCACCGTGTTGTGGCTGCGCGAGGCGCTCTCGCCCGGAGGACGCATAGCGTTCCGCCGGACGCCCAGGTTCCGGCTCACGCTGATGGTCATCGCGGGGGCGTTCGCCCTCTCCTATCCCGGCTACTCCGGAGAACTCCCGCCGTTCATCTTCTCCCCGCTCGGCGTGACCCTCTCCCCCACGCTCATCGCCGCCCTGGCGCTCCTGAACGCGACAGAGGGTCCTACCGACAGACTCCTGCACTGGACGACGACGGCGGCGGGGTTGCTCTTCGGAACGCTGGGCGTGGCGGCAGGCGTGTGGCAGGATGGTGTGCTGCTCTTCGTCGCGCTCTACGCGGCGCTGCTCCTGATCCGCGGGAGGAAGCTCCTCCCCTCCGATGACGTCGACGCGCCTCGCAGCGTCGACGAGATTCGAAGCAGGATATACTCGCGAAGATCGCTGCTTCCGGGACCGCGCGATACCAGGCGGAGATCGCGCTCCTCCCGCCGCAGGCTGAGATAGAAAGAACGAGGGGCTCCGACGCGCGCGTCGATCCCCGTCACTCCCTGCGGAGAATACACTCCCCGAAGCAGGTGGCGAGCATGTCCCGGAATTCCTGCAAGCGCTCCATGTCGTAGGGAGCCTCATCCCGGAAGCTAGGGTCCAGCGGTTCCCTCGGGACGTAATTCTGCAGCACGAAGCGCGCGGCGCCGCGCAGTCTCTCACCGACAAGCTTGAGATCGGCGGCCTTGTGAAGGACCGGGACGACGGTCATCCGGAACTCGTAGTCGACCCGCCCCTCCATCAGTAGGTCGATGCTGTCCTGCACCCGGTTCAGGGTCTTCCTGTCGGCTATGCCGGCGCTCTTCCTGTAGGACTCGAAGTCGAGAGGCGCCTTCACGTCCATCGCTACATAGTCGACGAGTTCCTCATCGATGACGCGATCGAGGACTGCCGGAAAGGAGCCGTTCGTATCCAGCTTGGTCGAAAGGCCCGCCTCCTTCAGCTCCGAGAGGAGATCGAGCACGGAACTGCGTATGCACGGCTCTCCACCCGTAACGACCGCGCCGTCGAGGAAATCGCTGTGCTCCGTGACGTACTCCAGGATCTCATCGACCGGTATCGACTCGAACTGGTCAGGAGACAGAACCAGCCCCGCGTTGTGGCAATAGGGGCAGCGGAAGTTGCATCCGGAGAGGTAGATCGTTGTCGCGACCATTCCGTCCCAGTCGATCAGGGACATCTGGTCGAATCCCTTTATCGCGTGTTTCAAGACTGCTCCCTGTCGAGGTACGCCTTATAGTACAGCCTTTCGCCGAGCCGCACAAGTTCTAAGCGCTTTTCTCTGACCAGCGCGTCGAGTATTTTCGCGGACTCCGCCTGGCTCATCCCGATCACTCGCGCCACGTCGCCGGCCGTGACCGGACGGCGCGACGCCATTTCCGTTATCCTGTCGACCGTCTCGCCTCCCGCCCGCTCCTGCGACGGCCCGGAGGGCGGCGCTATTACCTCCGTGCGCGGCCCGAGGGCGGTCGCGATCTCCAGCAGTCGCTCGCGAGTCACCGGCCCGGCCTCCGCTTCCGCCGGCGGCCTGACGACCGTGCCGAGCTGCACTCGGTCCGGCTGGATTCGCTCGACGGCGCGCGAGATGAGCGCGACCTCCGATGGGGCGTCGTTCATGTCCGCGACGATCAGCGTCTCGAGCCACAGCCTGCCCCGGAAATCCGCCGCGAAGCGCGCCAGCGCCTCAACGATCTCGGAGGGATCGAGCGACGGATGGGGCCTGTTCACGCGCTCGAACGCTTCCGGAGAGACGGCGTCGAGCGAAGGGACGACGACGGAGGCCTTCCGGAGCGCGCTTCGGACCTCGGGGTCGCCGACGAGGCTTCCGTTCGTTAGCACAGCCACCGGAACGGACGTTCGATCTCGGGCGTACTCTATGAGGTCGCCCAGATCGGCCGAGAGCGTGGGCTCACCCGAGCCGGAGAAGGTCACGTGGTCGAGCCCCGGTCTCTCGGAGAGCCTCTCCCTGAGTTCCCTCTTGATCTCTTCGGGGTCGACGTAGCGCCGCCGGCAGACCGTCCGATCGGTCGTCCTTCCCAGTTCGCAGTAGACGCAGTCCATCGTGCAGGTCTTCGGAACGACCGGGTCCACACCGAGTGAGAAACCCAGCCTCCTTGAAGGCACGGGACCGAAGACGTGTCTCACCGCCCCTCCCCTTTCGCTCCGTCGCGGTGGTCGAGAAGCCTGCTCCCTCTCCCCATGTCCATGCTGGCGTCTATGCACCGCGTCACGTACGACTTCGCGCGGGCGACCGCGTCCCGCAGAGTCAGACCGCGGGCGAGCCAGGAGGCGACGGCCGAGGAGAGCGTACACCCCGTTCCGTGAAGGCTGCCTACGGAGAGCCTCGGCTCCTGCAACCAGAGCTCGTCGGCGGCGTCGCACAGCACGTCGGCGGCGGGCCCCTCCAGATGGCCGCCCTTGACCAGCACGGCGTCGGGACCGAGCTCCCTTATCGCCCGGCCGGCCTCGACCATGCTCTCCCGCGAGTCGACGGCCAGGCCCGCAAGCGCGGACGCCTCGGGCATGTTGGGCGTCAGCAGGAGACACATGGGCAGAAGCTCGCGCTTCATCGTCTCTACGGCCTCGTCCTCGATTAGCGCCGCTCCGGACGTCGCCACCATGACCGGGTCGACCACGAGGACCGAGACGCCGTGCGCGCGCAGCCTCTTCGCAACCGCGTCGATGATGCCGGCGGTCGCCAGCATTCCGGTCTTCACCGCGTCCACCTTGATGTCGTCGAACACGGCGTCTATCTGGGCCGCCACGAGCGACTCGGGCAGATGAAGGCAATCGGTCACACCCAGCGTATTCTGCGCCGTGACCGAAGTCAGCGCAGCCGCGCCGTAGACTCCGAGGGCGCACATCGTCTTCAGGTCCGCCTCGACGCCTGCTCCACCCGATGAGTCGGAACCAGCTATGGTCAGCGCCACCGGCTTCGCCATTGGTCTCTCCGATCGATCGTATTGTGCGCGGCCGTAACGGGCTTCTCGCGGGTCGCGAGACAGAGCTTCGTGCGCGCGGCGGGCCGCCTGTGCGGCGAATTCGGGTTGCCCGCCGCGCGGCCGGATGCTATCGTCGCTTGATTGCGACAGGCGGGTCTGCGTGACAGGCTGCGGGCCCGCTGGAGCTTCCATACTAGTGGTATCGGCGCCTTACGGCAACGCCGTTTCCTCATGACGCGCCGGCGACACGACGCGTCGGGCGGTCTCTGCCCGCCGAGCGGGCCCGGTGTCGGGATCGCGAAGACGGCCGTCCGGAACGTCCCGTTCCAGCGGCCGGCGGCCGCGGGTCGAGAGACAACCGGCCGGGCAACGGAGAAACCCTGCAGTGAGGATCGACAAGCACCCCATCCTGAAGTTCCACCGCGGGCGGGAGATCGAGTTCGAGCTCGACGGCCGCGGGCTCACGGGCTACGAGGGAGAGACGATAGCCGCAGCGATTCACGCCGCCGGCGTCCGAACGCTTCGAACGAGCATCCGCCTCGGCCGCCCGAGAGGTTTCTTCTGCGCCATCGGCCGATGCTCGTCCTGCCTGATGACCGTCAACGGAATCCCCAACGTCATGACCTGCATCACGCCGCTCGAGCGGGGCATGAAGATCGAGACTCAGACCGACAAGGGGCACATAGCCGAGACCGGGAGCTCTCCGCGCAAAGGACCGAGCGCCCTCGCGGCGCAACGCCCGCGGGGGGGCCGACGCGGTACCGCGGATGCGGAAGAGCCGTCGCGCGCGGAAGAGCCGCGGGCGCGGGATCTCGGGCACACTCCGCTTGCCGTGGTCGGCGGAGGTCCGGCGGGCCTGTCGGCGGCGATAGCGGCAGGCAGGCTGGGAGTGGAGTCGGTCATCATCGACGAGAATGAAGCGCCGGGCGGCCAGCTGATCAAGCAGACGCACATGTTCTTCGGCTCGAAGGAGCACTACGCCAAGGTGCGCGGCGTCGACATCGGCGGCAGACTCACGAGCGAGCTGTCGGAACTGCCGGCGAGGCTGCTCAACAACACGACAGTGCTCGGCCTCTATCCCGACCGCGCGTTGTCTCTCCTCCGCGACGGGAGACACCATCGCCTCTCCGCGGACGCCGTGGTGCTGGCGACCGGAGCCTCCGAGAACATGCTGGCTTTTCCCGGCTGCGACCTCCCGGGCGTTTACGGCGCGGGCGCGGTACAGACACTGATGAACGTCGACGGCGTGGTCCCGGGCGCGCGCGTTCTCATGGTCGGGGCGGGTAACATCGGACTGATCGTCGCCTACCAGTTGCTCCAGGCCGGTGTGGAGGTCGCGGCCGTGATCGAGGGGCTGCCCACGATAGGCGGGTACCACGTCCACGGCGCCAAGATCAGACGCGCCGGCGTGCCGATCATGACGGCCCACACCATACTGGAGGCCGAGGGCCGGGGCCGCGTAGAGAAGGCTCTCGTGGCCCGCGTCGACGCCGACTGGAGGACCGTGCCGGGCTCCGAGACCGAGTTCGACGTCGACACGGTCTGCCTGGCCGTGGGCCTGTCTCCGAACTGCGAGCTGGCCCTGATGGGCGGGTGCGAGGAGACCTACGTAGCGGAGCTCGGCGGCCGCGTGGCGGTCCACGGAAGCGACCTGGAGACATCCATGCCCGGCGTCTTCATAGCGGGTGACGCGTCGGGCATCGAGGAGGCGTCGACCGCGATGCTCGAGGGGCGTCTGGCCGGCCTTGCCGCCGCGGAGCGGGTCGGCGAGCCGCTGGATGAAACTCTCCTCGAATCGATGCGCGATGAGGCCGCAGACGGCCTCGCGGCTCTCAGGTCCGGGCCGTTCGGAGATCGACCGAGGACGGGCAAGGAGAAGATGTACGACCTCGCGCGGAAGCTGAGGCAGCGCGGGGAGCGGCGGGAGGAGCGCTCAGTTGACGTACAGAAGTGATGGCGTCCTCAATAGGAACGACCTCGACAGGCTCTTCCCGTCCGAAGAGCGGATGAAGCGGGGGCCGGTCGTTGTGGTCGAATGCGTGGAGAACATACCCTGCAACCCGTGCGCCGCGGCATGCCCGCGGGGGGCGATAAGGATCGAGGGCGACATAAACGAGACCCCGTCGGTCGATTTCGAAGCCTGCAACGGATGCGGGCTGTGCGTATCCGCCTGCCCCGGTCTTGCGATCTTCGTTGTCGACGCGTCCGGTAAGGGCGACACGGCGACCGTCATGTTGCCGTACGAGTACGCCCCCCTTCCGGAAGTCGGCGAAGAGGTGACAACTCTCGACCGCTCGGGAGGCAAGGTGGGACGCGCGCGCGTCACGCGCGTTCTGAACACCGAAGCCATGGACCGTACGCCGGTCGTGTCGCTCGAGGTGCCCAGGGACCAGGTCATGGACGTACGACACTTCGCGCGAAGGAGCCGGAGACCTTGAAGGACGACGTCGTTATCTGCAGATGCGAGGACGTGACCTACGGCGAGATCGTGCGCGCCATAGAGAGCGGGCTCACGACGACGGAGGAGCTGAAGAGAGTTCTCCGTTGCGGCATGGGCCCCTGTCAGGGGCGTACCTGCTCCCGCCTCATCGCCCGGATCATCGCAGAGAAGACGGGCCGCGACATCGAGGAGGTGGCATACCCCGTTGTGCGGCCCCCGACGCGCCCGACTGAAATCGGAATCCTGGCGGGTGACGATGAGAAGTAGCGCCGAATGCGTGATCATCGGCGGCGGAGTCGTCGGCACGGCCGTCGCCTACTACCTGGCGAAGCGCGGAATGCGCGACGTAGTAGTGCTCGAACGCGATTTCCTGGCGAGCGGGGCGACCGGGCGGTGCGGCGGCGGGATCCGGCAGCAGTGGAGCACGGAGCCCAATACCAGGCTCGCCATCGAGAGTGTCAGGATCTGGAAGACGCTGGAAGACGAGCTGGACGCCGACATCGAGTTCCTCCAGGGCGGCTATCTCGTGCTCGCCTACACCGACGACGACGTTGCCCAGTTCGAGAAGAACGTCGGGCTCCAGCGCGGGCTGGGGCTCGCCGTCGAGACCCTCTCGCCTGAAGAGATACTAACGGAGGTCACGCCGCACCTGAACACCGAAGGCGTAAGAATGGCCACGTGGTGCGCCGAGGACGCGAGCGCGAACCCCTTCCTCACGACCCAGGCCTACGCCGACGCCGCGAGACGCCTCGGCGTTGAGATCGAGCTTTGGACGCCGGCTTGTCGGATCATCGTGGAGGGCGGCCGCGTCGCGGGAGTCGAGACGCCGCGAGGGAAGATAAGCTCCCCCTTCGTCGTGAACGCGGCCGGCGGCCACTCGGTGCCGCTCGCGCGGACGGCCGGCGTCGAGCTTCCCGTCACGCCGTACAGAAGAGAGATACTGGTCAGCGAGCCCCTGGAGAGGTTCCTCGATCCGATGATCATCTCGTTCAGCTACGGGGTCTACTTCAGACAGACGAAGCACGGAGCCGTGATCGGCGGCTTCGCCGATCCGGACGCGCCGGAGGGTTTCGACGAGTCCTCGAGCCTGGCCTTCCTGGTCTCCATGACGAAGAAGCTCCGCCACCTCATGCCGATCCTGGCGCCCGTGAAGATCGTCAGGCAGTGGGCGGGGCTCTACGACGTCACGCCCGACGCTCAACCGATCCTCGGCGCGACCGACGGCGTCGAGGGGCTCTTCCAGGCGAACGGTTTCTCCGGCCACGGCTTCATGATCGCGCCCAAGGTCGCCGAACTCCTGGCGCAGGCGATAGCCGGCGAGGAGCCGGAACTCGACATCGAGAGACTGAACGCGCGCCGGTTCGAGGGCGGCGACTTCACGCAGGACCGCTCGGTTGTCTGACCTTCGCGCCCGCATCGCGGAGGAGCTCTTCGGATCGCGCGAGACGTCGCGGCCGGCGTTACGCCATTGCCCCGCGAGCCTGGCGCGGCATTGCGGCCTCGGCTTTCACAACCAAAGAGACCAGTACAGGAGATTCACATGGCACGCGAGCCGGTGATACTCGTGCGCGACCTCGTGAAGCGTTTCGACTCCATGACCGCGGTCGACCACGTGTCGTTCGAGGTCGAGCGGGGCGAGATCTTCGGACTCCTCGGGCCCAACGGAGCCGGGAAGACGACGACGATCTCCGTGCTCTCCTGCCTGACGCCGCCGACGTCGGGCGAGGCGCGCGTCTGCGGAATGGACGTGACGAAGGACTCCCTCGGGGCGCGCTCCAGGATAGGCGTCGTGCCGCAGGAGGTAGCTCTCTACCCCTCGCTCTCCGCCCGGGAGAACCTCGCCTTCTGGGGAAGGATGTACGGCGTCCCGGAGCGCGAGCTTCGCGAGCGAATAGATGGAATCCTGGAGACCGTGCAGCTCGCGTCGAGGGCGTCCGACAGGATAGACACGTTCTCGGGCGGCATGAAGCGCCGGGTCAACATCGCGGCGGGTCTTCTGCACCGGCCGGACGTCCTCTTCCTGGACGAGCCGACCGTTGGGATCGACCCTCAGACGCGGCGGAACATACTCGAGCTGGTCCTCTCGCTGAATGCCGACGGACTCACCGTGTT
The DNA here is from genome assembly GCA_014728245.1 of Candidatus Effluviviaceae Genus IV sp. Classification (GTDB taxonomy): domain Bacteria; phylum Joyebacterota; class Joyebacteria; order Joyebacterales; family Joyebacteraceae; genus WJLY01. The sequence continues at coordinate 10,621 of WJLY01000205.1, read as the reverse complement.
GTACACGACGCACTATCTGGAGGAGGCGGAGTTCCTTTGCCAGCGGATCGGCATCATGGACGAGGGCCGGATGATAGCCGTAGGGACGAGGAGGGAGCTGACGGAGAGCATAGGCGCGACGCAGGTCATCCGGGTCGTCGCCGACGGCCTCGACGCGGACGCCGCGACCTGGTTCAAGGACTCGCCGGACATCGACGAGGCCTCCGTCATCGAGGGGAAGATCTCCATCCACGCCAGGGTAGGTGCCAATCTCCTTCCGACGGTCGTGTCCAGGCTCAGCTCTTCCGGCGCCAGCATACACTCGGTCGAGGTCGACGACCCCAATCTCGAGAGCGTGTTCCTTCATCTCACCGGCAAGTCGCTGCGGGAGAACGACCAGTGAGAGCCCACTACATCGGCTGGAAGGACCTGAGGATCCGCCTGCGGGACCGGAACACGCTGGTTCTCATGCTTCTTCTCCCGGTGGCCCTGACAGCAATCATCGGGTTCGCCTTCGGAGGCGACTCGGGGATATCCACCGTCGAGTTCCTGGTCGCCGGAACGGAGGAGGACGACCTGATCTCCCAGGCGGCGGCCGGCCTGGGTTCCGGTTCGGAGATGTTCCAGGCGGAGCCCGCCACGGAGAGCGCCGCTCGCGAGGCTGTCGCGGCCGGCGAGAAGCCTGCCGCCGTGATACTCCCGGAGGACCTCACCGAGACCGTGATCGAGGGGCGGCGGGCTGAGGTCGTTGTTCTCTCCGACCCGGCGAGCCGCATCAAGTCCGGCATCGTCAGGGAGCTCGCTGAGCGCTTCGTAGCTCGGCTGAACGCGGGGAGCATTCTGTCGCGGGGCGTCTTCGAGACCTTGGCTGAAGAACGCGGGCTCAGCGAGGCCGAACAGAGACGGCTCGGTGGCTTCCTCTTCGGGTGGGCGCGCGACGCCCTCGAGGAACCCAGGCTCACTGTCGAACAGCGACAGGCGGAACGTCAGGAGATCGACGTTCGAGCCTACTTCGCGCCCTCGTTCGCCGTCATGTTCCTGCTGTTCACGATGCTGACCAGCGCGAAGACTATTCACGAGGAGAGGGAGGCGGGGACCTACTCGCGACTCATGACGGCGCCGGTCGCGCGCACGACGTTCGTCGGAGGGAAGCTGCTCGGAAGCTACCTTCTGGCATCGATACAGATACTCCTGCTGGTGCTGCTCTCCAGCCTGCTCTTCGGCATCCGCTGGGGATCGAGCCCGATCGCCGTTGTCGCCATGTCGCTCGCGACCGCTGCCGGGGCCTCGTCCCTGGCGTTGCTTATCGCCTCGCTTACGCGGACGAGCCGCCAGACCGACAACGTGGGGACGGCGTTCGTCCTCATAATGTCTCTTCTGGGTGGCAGCATGTGGCCGATCGAGCAGGCCCCCGAGGGGTTCCGCAGCGCGGCCCGGTTCACGTTCAACTACTGGGCTCACAGCGGCTTCAAGGAACTTGTCTTCAACGACGCCGGCCTGGCGGGGATATGGCAGGAGCTCGTGGTCATACTGGGAATGTCGGCGGTCGCGTTCGTCCTCGCGGCGACGCTGCTCGTCAGGAGGTGACGAGGCCGGGATGCGATCGGTACTGTCGATCACATGGCTGAACATGCGCCTTCTGGCGGCCGACAGGAGCGCCTTCTTCTGGCTTCTGGGGATGCCGGTCGCCTTCACGTTCGTGTTCGGCATCGCATTCTCGGGCGGTGGCGGAGGGGACGTCGACCCGGACGAGATCCGATACGCACTCACCGTGGCCGACCTCGACCCCGGACCCTTGAGCGACGAGCTGCTCGAGCGCATCGAGGAGACGGACGAGATCGACCTCCTGATGCTGGAGGGGCCGGACGCGGGCGAGGAGGCGCGACGGCTCGTGGATGAGGGCGAGAGGTCGTCGGCGCTCGTCATACCGCCGGACTTCTCTGCGCGACTGGCCTCGGGGGAGAGAGTCGCTCTGCTCTTCCACAGGAATCCCGACCGGACGAACCCTCAGGCGACTCGGAGGACGCTCGACAGGATCGTGGCGCGGCTGAACGTGGAGGCCCTTGCCGCGGAAGGCGCCACGGAAGCCTACTCCCTGCTGTGGGGCGATCCGACTCCCGGAACGGTCCGGCGCCTGAGTGTCGGAGTCGAGCAGTTCGTACGGGAGTCTTGGGAGACGCCGCCGCTCACGGTCAGTGTCGAACGACTGGGCAGGTCCGAGCCGTCCGACGTCCCGGCCATGGGATTCCAGCACTCGTCACCGGCCATCGCGCTCATGTATGTCCTGCTGAACGGCCTCATGTTCTCGATCATGCTGGTAGAGGAACGACGGTTCCGAACGCTCAACAGGCTCTTCACGGCACCGGTCCGCCGCGCGTCCGTGATCACCGCCAACTTCCTGTGGCGATTCGTGGTCGCGATGTTCCAGGCGTCAGTCCTCGTCGTGATCGGCGCCCTTGTCTTCGGCGTCGACTGGGGCGGCTCGCCGGGCGGACTGGTCGCCGTCTTCGCGGCGTTCGGAGCGGCCGTGTCGGGGCTCTCAGTCCTCCTGGGCAGCGTGGCGCGCACCACACGACAGGCGCAGAGCGCGGCGCTCGTGCTGGCGCTCTCCATGTCGGCGCTGGGGGGACTCTGGTGGCCCCTCGAGATCACGCCGCGGGCGTACCAGATCGCGGGTCACGTGGTCCCCACCGGATGGGCGATGGACGCCATGCACGCCCTGGTGAGTCGGGGGCATGGTCTCCCGGAGGTGCTTCCTGAGGTGTGGACGCTTCTCGCGTTCGCCGCCGCGTTCTCGGTCGCCGCGACGCTCGCGTTCCGCTCCGAGTGAGCCGCTGAAGCGCTGTGGTGTGGGCCGGACCGGTTCAGTCGACGAGGAATCGCGTGGTCCACGGGGGCCTCTCTGCGACTCCCCGCTCGATTCTGTCTGTCCGTTCCTCGTCTGAGTCGTCCGACGAGCCCTCCACCTCGAACTCGTAGAAGGACAGAAGGGCGCCCGCGTACAGCGTGCCTCCGGGGCCTTTCACGTACAGGAGATCCGGCCTTCCCACGCCGACTACGAGCCGTTCGCCCGCCGCATGCTCCCTGTAGGCGGTCGCGGTGAACGCGATCTCCTCCTCCGCGTCTGTCCGGCTCAGCACGACATCTGCTAGAGCGCTGGCCGGGCGAGCCGTCGCGCCCGGCGAGCAGGTCGGAGCGACCCCTCGGTTCTGGGCCCGAGCGGCCGCCTCGAGCCTCTCGAGCGTACGGCGCTCGACGTCGAGGATCTCGTCGATCTCGGTCGAGAGCAGATAGTGCTCGAGCAGCCGGTCGCTCGTGTGATCCAGGATCTCCACCAGCCTGGAGTAGAGACGCGGATAGGGCTCGACCAGGCAGGCGACCTCCTCGATCGCCTGGAGCTTCTCGCTCTTGCCGCTCGTGCCGTGGCGCTCCCAGGTGTTCCGCATGAGGGCCCAGCCCGCCGCGGCGGTCGACAGCTCCTTCGCGTCCCAGGCGTCGCGCTGCGTGTACTCCGCGGCCCCGTTCGGCGCGCCGGCCAGTAATGGTCTCAGCGCGTAGAGCCAGCTCCAGTAGAGGTTGCGAGTCCAGTCGCCGTAGGTCATGTCCTCAAGCTCGAGATCGAACGTCTCGAACATCCTGCGGTAGACCTCGGAGTCGAACTCCCGCCTGTCGTCCACGAGCACGTCCCTGGCCGTTCTCGAGTCGAGGAGCGCCATGATGTCCAGCATGCTGGGTAGGGTGCGAAGGTCCGATCTGGCAAGCCCGTAAAGATACGGGAGGTCGGGCGGGAACCGCCTCACCAGGAAGCGCATCCCGCGCAGCTCGTTCGTCTCCACGTGCGACGGCGCGATCTCCGATACGCGGTTCACGAGTTCCTCCAGAAGCGCCGCATCGGCCAGAAGCTCGAGATCGAAGTCCTCCCCCAACACCTCTGAGGCTATCGTCCCGTAGTCGCGGACGGTGGGGTCGCCTGGATCCCCGTAGAAGAAAGAGAGCGGTTCGTTGACGCGTTCCCACAACTCGAGCCACTCTCCCGACTCACTGTGTATCGCGCGCACGACGAGGAGCGCCTGTCGCGTCAGGTCGTAATCTCCGTACCTCCCCTCGGGCAGGGCGAACGCCATGCGCCCGTACCAGGTCGCCGCCATGTAGAACCTGGAGAGTCGCTCTTCCTCCGCGTAGCGGCCGCGGGGCCTGTATCTGGAGTAGTCCTCGCCCGGGCCGGCCTCGTCATCCAGTGGGGTCGGCCCCATGACGGGCGAGAACACCCCGGCCTCGGCCTCCTCGATCAGGGCCAGCTCTCTCTCCACGAGATTCCTGACCGTCTCAGGCGGGAAGTAGTCCGGGTCCAGTAGACTCAGCCCCACGGCGAAGTAGGCCATGTTGGCGCGCGCCGCCTCCTTCACGATAGGATCCCGCGCCATGAAGAACTGCTCTTCGGAGAGCCGGGCCATCTCGAACGACAGATCGGCAAGTCTCTCGTACAGCTCGCCGGACTCCAGCTCGCCCAGCGTTCTGTCCAGGATCGCGGCGGTCCCGTACAGTACGATGTCGGCGGTAACGTAAGGCTGGAATCCGCTCTCCGAGAGATCCTCGTACGCCTCGACGAAGCCCGGAGAATCTCCCGGCAGCACGACGAAGCCCTCCTCCTGGAACACGGTCCGCGCCCATCCCGGGAGTTCAGCCTGAGCGAGCGCCAGCCCCGGCAGGGCGAGGGCCGCGAGGGCCGCCAGCGCCAGGCGCGAGAGAGCCTGCCGCAATTCCATGAGATGCGAGTGTCCCACTACCGCCCTCCTGACAAGGGTGTGTGCGCCGCCCGGCGGTCCGGGTCGCTACTACCCTGACAAGGGTGTGTGCGCCGCCCGGCGGTCCGGGCCGCCACTACCCTGACAAGGGTATGTGCGCCGCCCGGCGGTCCGGGCCGCCACTACGGGGAGAGCAGTCCCTCCGACGCGGTGATCCAGAGAGCCCGAGGCTTCTCGCCGCCCAGCTTCTCGATCGTGTGATCGAGCGTGGCCCTGAACTGGATGCAATCGCCGGGACCGAGCTCGTAGGACGTTCCGTCTACCGTCACCTTGAGCTGGCCTTCCGTCACGAGAAGGATCTCCTCGCCGGGATGCCGGGGCCCCTCTATCGGACTGCGCTCCACGTCGCTCAATTCGACGACGCGAAGACGGCCGGCCGGGATGCCCTTCGTCAGGTAGTCGATCCCGGCTACTCCCTGCCCGCTCTCGGTTACGGTATGGTGGTCCCGATCGTGCGACCTGACGACCGACACCGAGGGCAGCTCTTCTTCCTCAACGAAGTAGGTCGCGGATTTCCCGAGCGCGCGGGCGATCCGCAGGAGAGCCCCGACCGTGGGCGACGTGCGCCCTCGCTCGATCTCGGAGATATGAGTCGGCGACATCCCCGAAGCGTCCGCCACCTGCTTGAGCGTCATCCCCTTGGACAGGCGCTCGAGCTTCACCCTTCTTCCGAGCTCAGCCTTGTCGAGCATTGTGCACCCCCTGGGCCGTCTCCGACCCGTCAGGCCCGCGGGCTTCCACGCCACGTCTTCCGGCCTCCCCGCCCGCGAGTATAAGAGAGCATCCAAAGGCCGGTTTCCGTTCCGGCCTCCCGCTCTCTTTTGATTCCATTCGCCCGCGATTCGCTCAAGCATATCTCGCGGACTTGACGCGTCTGGCGTTTTTCTCCCGGTACTCCTCGTCCCAGACCTCGTCCGCTATGGCGCGGTAACTCCTTGCGTAGTCGTCGATGGGGCCCTTGAGGTCGGTGATCAGCGTCTCGGCGCCCGCGTGAGTCGGGTGAGCGTGGCACTTGGCCACGGCGTTCCGGAGAACCTCCGGCTCGTCGATCAGCATGCAGGGGGTCAGGTAGTTCTCACGGTAAGGCTGCTGCCTTCTGATCGTCTTCATGAAGTCCGAGTTCAGTACTTCCTTCAGGCTCCTGTCGCGTATGTTGTCGACGGAGAAGTGACAGAAGACGCACGGCTCCACGTCTCCGTTGGCGTTTATGTGTATGTACTCGCGGCCGGCGGCGATACAACCCTCGACGTAGTACCCGTCGTTCCAGAAGTCGCCGATGAAGATCGCCTTCTCGTCGCGTACCTGCAGGAGCCTCCGTCTCAGCCAGTCGCGCTGCTCGGGCGTCGGCATGAGCTCGAAGTGAGGTTCGCGACCGATCGGGATGTACTGGAAGTACCAGGCCACGAGGGCGCCCTTCTCGACCAGGAGGTCCAGTATCTCGTCGCCGGCGATCTCCTCCATGTTGTGGCGCGTCTCGGTGAAGGACGTGCCGAACATTACGCCCGCCTCGCGCAGGTGGTCCATGGCGCGCATCACCCTGTCGAACGTGCCCTCTCCCCTGCGCTCGTCGGTGCGCTCCCTGCCGCCCTCCAGGCTGATCATCGGCGCGACGTTTCCGCATTCCTCCAGCCTGGCCGCGGCCTTCTCGTCGATCAGGGTGCCGTTCGTGTAGAGCTGGAAGAAGACGTCGTCGTGCTCTCTCCAGATGTCGAACATGTCCGGGCGGACGAAGACCTCCCCGCCGCTCATCGTGATGAAGTAAGTGCCCATCTCCTTCGCCTGCCTGATGATGCTGTCGACCTCTTCAGTCGAGAGGCCCTTGTGCTGCTCGTACTCCCCGGCGTAACAGCCGGGGCAGCGGAGGTTGCAGCGCATGGTCGGGCTTATGACCAGAAACATGGGCGGCTTGAAGCCCTCCTTCTCCGGCATCTCGATCTCGCGTTTGTCCGTGCCGATCAGAAAGGCGTTGACGAACAGGTTCTGGATGAGCTTCTTCCTGACGTTAGGAGAGAGCCGTTCCATCACGTCCTTCGCCATGAGGATCGCCGGATGCCTCTCCTCGAACAGCCCGCGAAGGGCCCTTATCACCTCCTTGTCCCTCTCTACCCTCGTGAGCTTCTCGGCGAACCTGCTCGCCCTGACCAGGTTCTCCACGGATATGCGCGGGACGAGACTCAGGAGCGTCTTCGCGGCCTGCGCCTTGCTGAACGTACCCAGCCCGGTTTTCATCTCTCCCACCTCCGCTGCAACTGCCCGCAGGTCCCGGGCCCCGCGCGGCGGCGCCCCGGTCCCCGTCATACCGTAGTGCCGATCTCCTCGCGTTCAAACCCCGCGGTGCTCGCCGGCGTCGACGCGCTGCCGTCGGCGGGCGCGCGGTCGCGCCCCGTCGCCTTCAGCAGGACAGACTCTATCTCTCTCGTGACGCGAGGCCACGCGTAGCGACGCACGGCCACGCGGCCTCCCTCGACTACGCGCTCCCTCAGCACCGGATCAGCGTGAAGCCTCGCGATCGCGAGCGCTATCGCCTCGGGAGAGCGAGGCTCCACCAGGAGTCCGGTCCTCCCGTGCGCGACCACGTCCCGGTATCCCCGTATCGCAGAAGCGACTATCGCGGCCCCCGCGGCCATGGCCTCGAGGAGGACGATCCCGAAGCTCTCACCTCCCGTCGCCGGCGAGCAGTAGACGTCCGCGGTGGTGAAATGGCGCGCGAGCGTCTCGTTGGAGACCCGTCCCTCGAAGCGAACCCTGCCCCGCGAGCTCACGGGGACGAACGACCGGTAGTAGGTCGACAGCGGCCCCCCGCCCACGACGATCAACCTGGCCGACGGAACCCTCTTCAGGATCTCCGGCATCGCCCGGAACAGGTACTTCGCTCCCTTCCGCGGCTCCATCCGCCCGACGAAGAGGATGTTGAACGAGCCGTCCCTCAGCTCCTCCAGCGGTTCCGCCCGCGCGAATCTCTCTACGTCGACGCCGTTCGGAACGATCTCGTAGCCGCCTCCGAAGTAGGGGCGCACCGAGTCGATTGCCGCCTGGGAGACACATATCCGGCTGGCGAGCTTGTCCACTCTTCTGGCCAGCGCGGGCCGGAACAGCCGGTAGCCCATGCTCGATTCATTGCTGGCGTGGAAGGTACCGACGACGGGAACGCGCGCGGCGTCGACCGCCGACAGGCAGAGAAAGGGCATGAGAGGCTCGTGAACGTGCAGCACGTCGAACCGCTCGCGATCGAACACCTCCTCGAGCCTGGCGGTCATGCCCGAACCCACCGCCACGGGGCACATCGAGCCGTTGGCCGGCACCGAGACCGTCGGCGCGACCCGGATGACATCTTCCTCGACCCCGCTCTTCCCCGTTCCGAAGCGCGCGGTCACGACGCGGACGTCGTGCCCGAGTCTTCGGAGCTCCAGGTATTCGTGTTTGACGTGCTCAGACACGCCTCCCGGGTACGGGTGGAACACCGGGGTGACGATTCCGATCTTCACGCTTCCCTCCTTGCGGAAGAGAGCGGCTGCAGCATGCACCACTGCTCCGGATAGCGGGAGATGTAGCGTCCCATGATAGAGGCGATGCGCTGGGTCTGCTCGCGCACGGCCGACTCGTCGTCTGCCGAATCGACCGGCAGTATCGCCTCCTCGATGTGGCCCACGTACGACCCGTCGGGCTGTCTTATGCAGAACCCGGGTACGATGGCGGCGCCGCTCTTCTGCGCCCAGTACGCGGCGCCTCTGGGGAAGAGCGTCGGGCGGCCGAGGAAGTCGACCTCGACTCCCTCGGCCCCCACCAGTCTGTCTCCGACGACGAACACAATCTCGTTCCGTCTGAGCGCCCTGCCGATGGCCAGCGGCTTCCCGAGCGGGATCACCCGGATGCCCCTCTTCTCGCGCATCTCGGTCATCGCGTAGTCCGACGTCTGCCTGGAGACCGGCTCGACGACCGCCGACAGGTCCGGAAGTCCCGCCGTGGCAGACAGCGCCGCCCCGCCTACGTCCCAGCTTCCGAGGTGCGCGGTGACGAACACTACGCCCTTGCCGCGCTCGAGCGCCCTCCAGAGATGCTCGATGCCTTCGACGCTGACCAGGTCCCTGATGGAGCCGGCGAACCCGCCGGACAGCCCGAAGAAGTCCGCCCAGTAGAGCGCGTAGCTCCTGAACATCCTCAGCGCCATACTCCTCGCCTTTCGACTCTCAGGCGGCCGGCCGATCACTCTCGCGATGTTCTCCCTCGCCCATCTCCTCTTTTCCACGAAGACCAGATGCGCGATCCACGAGAGCCCCGTGGCGATCACGTAGGAGATCCTCCTGGGCAATCTCGACGCCAGCGTCGAAACGACCCGCATCAGCGGATAGGCATTCAGAAGATTCACCTTCGACGTGTCGGCGAAGAGCACCAGCGACAGGGCCGAGTACGCAAGACTGATGAACGCGATCACGAGGAGCAGGTTCCTGGGCCCCGTGTAGTCCACTGCGATCCCGGAGAGCACGCCCGCGACTCCGAACGCCGCCTTGGAGACCATCTCGCGAAGACCGAACGCCTTGCCCACCGACTCGCCGGGCATGTGCTCCTGGAGGATGGTGTCGCAAGTCACCATGGAAGGCGCGATGAAGAAGCCGACAGCGAAGATCCAGCCTCCCAGGCTCCTTATCGTCGTGGCGAAGGCCACTGCCGCGATCGCGCCGCCTGAGAGAAGGAACGAGAGCGAGATTATGCCCCGCCTGGGCGACTTGCGGAAGAACCGACCGATCATGAGCGAACCGACCAGCATGCCTATCCCGCCGGCCGAGAAGAGCATTCCCAGGTCCGCGGCGCCCAGCCCGAACTCGTTCCGGACGAGAACCGGGCAGACCACGAGCACCAGACCCGCCACGAACATCACCGCGGAGAAGGAGACGGTCGAGTAGACGACCTCACCACGGCCTTTCATCTGCGCCACGCCCTCCCGGATGTCGCGCATGAGGCGCTCGTACGCCGACCCGATGACCTCGACCTCTTCCTCGATCGGCGCCGCCAGCTCGTGGCCCAGGCGCGCCGCCTCCTCGCGCAGCTCCCTCGCGCTGTGCGCGTGGAGAGCCGTCTTCGCGCTCTCGCGCAAGACCTGCGCCCGGTTGAGAAGCTCGCGTCTCCTCTCCTCCTTCACCTCCGAAAGGCTCCGGAGAGAGATGAACGCGATCAGCACGCCCGACACCACGTACGTCCCGGCGTCGGTCAGGAAACCCCACGTGTAGCCGAACTTCTCGACGAGAAGCCCTCCGCCCCACGGACCCAGCATGATGGTCGCCATCATCGCCACGTTCAGAAGCGAGTTGGCTTCGAGAAGCCTGTCGCTCCTGACGATCTGGGGTATGGCGGCCGACCTCGCGGACAGGTAGAAACGGTTGATCGTGAAGACCAGGAAGACGATTACGTACACGGGGGTCATCGAGCGCGTGACAAACGGGATGATGGCGACGAGACCTGCACGCAGAAGATCCGATGCGATCATCAGCTTCTTGCGCGAGTACCTGTCGGCAAAGACGCCGGAGATCGGCCCGAACACCAGCACCGGCACGCTCGCCAGGAGCAGGATCTTCGAGAACTCGAGTCCCTTTATTGCGCCCTCCGACAGCGAGAATATGAGCGCGGTCAGCGCCATCAGGTTCAGATGGTCGCCGAGCTGCGAGGAAAGGGAGCTGCTCCACAGGAGCGAGAAGTTGCCGTTCCTGAAGAGGCCCAAGAGGCCCGCCCTCTCGCGTTCAGTCGTGCGCTCGCCCAAGCTCTCAGCGCTCCCGTTCATCTTGGTCGGCCGTCTTTCGATCGTCACGTGACAGGATATCGTCGACCGCCGCGCGCTCCCCGGG
>WJLY01000204.1 GCA_014728245.1 Candidatus Effluviviaceae Genus IV sp. | reverse complement strand
GGGGCGATCCGGCCGCGGCCCACATCGACCAGAGTGCCGACGATCGAGCGCACCATGCCCCTCAGGAACCGGTTCGCTTCGATCCGGAACGCCAGCACGCCTCCGAAGGCGGCCTCCCATTCTAGCGAAATCCCGTCCACCCGGCAACGGTGATGGTCCGGCTCGCTCCCGGAAATACAGAACGACGAGAAGTCGTGCTCGCCCTCGAGGATCTGCGCTGCGCGCTTCATGGACGCGGCGTCCAGGTCGTAGCGCACGTACCAGCGTCTCTTCCGCCAGATAGGGCTCTCCTGGCCGCTCAGGAGGTACAGGTACCTGCGGGACGTCGCGCTGAACCGGGCGTTGAACGACGCCGCCACCTCGACCGTCTCCTTGATGATGAGGTCGTCCGGCAGTCTCGCGTTCAGCGCGGCCGTGAGCCGATCGGGATCGAGGTCGACTGAGACCCGAACGCTCGCTACCTGTCCCAGCGCGTGTACGCCCGCGTCGGTCCTTCCCGCCCCGGTGACACTGACGCGGTCCCGGGCGAGCTCGCCTGCCCCTCCGTCGCCCGGACCGACGCACGGCTGCGCCACTCCGGAGCCGGTGATCGAAGTCTCTTCTCCGCCGCGCGGGCAGGCCTCCGTCTGCGCTTCTCCGGAGCGGCCGTTCGAGTCCTCCTCGTCCGTCCGCGGGACGTCTTCTCCACCGCCGCCCACGGGCCCGCCGCCACGACTCCTTCCGGAAGCGATCCTCACCAGAAGGTCACCGATCGTCTCCTCGAGTACGCCCTGGACAGTCCGGAGGCCGGGCTGGACCTGCCAGCCGGCGAAGTCGGTCCCGTCGTACTCGAGAACCAGCTTGAAGTTGCGCGACCTCATGTCGCCTCCGAGCGACCGCCCGTCGGGGAGTCCCTCCCAGAACCCGTGCAGAACTCACATCGCAGGGCTTCCGCCCCTCCGAGTGGTCAGCGTTCGGCGTCTCGCCCGAGCGCGGCAGCGCTCCCCTGCCTAGAGCAGCCTCGAGAGGGCCAGCGTGGCCAGAATAACGACCGCCACCGAACCGATCGCCACATAGTCGGAGCCGGCCAGCCGCAGTTCAACGTACTTGGTTCGCCCGACGGCCCCACGGTAGCAGCGAGCGTCCATCGCCAGGGCGAGATCGTCGGCGCGCCTGAACGCGCTCGCGAAGAGCGGAATGAGAACGGGAACGGCGCTTCTGGCGCGCGCTATGAGACCTCCCTCGAAGCTCGCGCCCCGTCCCTGCTGCGCCTTCACGATCCTGTTCGCTTCGTCCAGCAGTGTCGGAACGAACCGTAGCGCGATCACCGAGATCATGGCCAGCTCGTGTACCGGCACGCCGATCGCCGACAGCGGCCCGAGGAGCTTCTCGAGCGCGTCGCCGAGATCGACGGGCGCCGTGGTCGCCGTGAGAATCGCGGCCGTCGAGATCATGATGGCGATCCGCCAGGCGAAGATGGCGCCCAATACCAGTCCTTCGACGGTCACGCGGGGCAGCCACTCGAAGAGCCGCGACCCGGGCGTCAGCAGGGCGTGCATGACGAACACGATGATGAGAAGCCACTTGAGAGAGAACGCATTCCTGAGCAGGAAGCCCGCGCTGAGCCTCGACCTGGCCACAATGATGGCGAGGAAGAGCGTCAGGAGCGCGTAGGCCGCCGGACTCTCTGTCAGCAGCGTGGCCACGAGAACGGCCACGGCGCCCACGAGCTTGACTCTCGGGTCGAGGGCGTGTACGGGCGAATCGGTCGGGTAGTGTCGCCCCAGAGTGAGGTCACGCAGGTACTTCATCGGCAAGAAGCTCCGCTATCTGCACTGCGTTGAGAGCAGCGCCCTTCCGCAGGTTGTCTGCGACCACCCACATCCAGAGCCCGTTCTCGACAGAGTCGTCGGCCCGGATCCTCCCGACGAAGGTCGCGTCCGATCCCGCCGCGGCCGCCTGGGTGGGATACGCCGCCGACTCCGGGTCGTCGACCACCGCCAGGCCAGGAAACGCCCGCAGCACCTCACGCGCCCGGGCCGGCGAGAGCGGGTCTTCCGTCTGCACGTTGAGCGCGACGGCGTGCGACCGGAAGACCGGCACGCGCACACAGGTCACGGTCACGGGCAGCTCCGGACTCTCGAGGATCTTCCGCGTCTCCAGCGTCATCTTCGTCTCCTCGCGGGCATTGCCGGCCTCGTCGAAGTCGTCTATGTGGGGCAGGCAGTTGAAGGCGATCTGGGACGGGTAGACCTCCGACACGGCGGGCTCCCCTGCCAGGACGGACGCCGACTGCTGCCGGAGCTCCTCGATGGCCGCAAGGCCGGTTCCGGAGACCGACTGGTACGTGCTCGCGACCACGCGCACGATCCCGGCTTCGTCCAGCAGGGGCTTCAAGGCCAGGACCATCTGGATGGTCGAGCAGTTCGGGTTCGCGACGATGCCCCTGTGAGCCCCTGCCGCGCGCGGGTTCACCTCGGGCACCACGAGAGGCACGTCCGGCTCCATCCGAAACGCCCGGCTGTTGTCGACCACGACCGCGCCCTGCTCGACCGCGAGCGGAGCGAACTCGAGGGCCACGGCGGCTCCCGTCGCGAAGAGCACGAGATCGAGCCCGGCGAGACTCTCCCTGGAAAGCGGGACCACAGGCACGTCCGCGCCGCCGAAGGGAATCGTGCGCTCTTCTTCTCTGGCCGACGCCATCGGCCGCAGAGAGTCGACCAGCGAAGGCCGGTCCTCCAGCACGGCGAGCATCTCACGCCCGACTGCGCCTGTAGCGCCCGCCACACCGATTCTCGCCGGAGTCCTCACGTCAGATCTCCTCGATGGCCCGCCCGGGGAGCCATCCCTCCAGGTCGGTCCCCGTCAGCGTGACGCGCGCCCAGTCCCCGCGGCGTTCCTCCAGCCGGACCTTGGTCCCCTCGTGCAGCCTGAACTCGAGAACGAAGTCGGTACCGGGGCCCGTTCGAACGCCTATCTCCGTCGCCAGCACGACGGCATCGACGATCGCGCGCTCCCGCGCGACCCGGTAGCCGAGCAGTCCGCCGGCAAGAACCAGAGCGACCCCCGCGACGACCGCCGTCCTCACGAAGAGGGTCCCGATACTGCCGCGCAAGACGCGGATGGTCAGAATGCCGAACAGGACGAAGTAGAACGCGCTCGCCAGAAGCGCCAGCCGATCGCTCGTCAAGCGCTCGTTCAGACGGGAGAAGAAACCGCTCAGCGCGCCTCCGACGGGCGCCTTCCTGTCGGCGAGCTGCTCCTCGAGAAAATCGAGATTCGACGCCGCGTCCGCGTGCGCCGGCTCGATATCGAGCGCCCTCTCATACGCGAGCACGGCCTGCCCCAGATCGCCCGTCTTGTAGCGCGCATTCCCGAGATTGTACTGGACGTCGGCGTTCCGGAAACCGCTCTCCACGATCGATTCATAGAGCGAAGCGGCCCTCTCGTATTCACCCTCGGAGTACAGCCGATTGGCCTCGCGGAAGGTC
>WJLY01000203.1 GCA_014728245.1 Candidatus Effluviviaceae Genus IV sp. | reverse complement strand
GGCGGGCGACGGCCGAAGACCGGCGCCCGCCGATTTCCGCGGTCGGGTCCGACCCGCGAAGGCGGCTAACGTCTGACGGGTCTTCCGCCGATGGAGAGCGCGCTTGGAGCTACGTAAGGAGCTTGGACTTCTAGACGTCTTCACCATCGCGTCCGGGGCGATGATCAGCTCGGGGCTCTTCGTGCTGCCCGGCGTCGCCTTCGCCTCGGCGGGTCCCTCGGTCATCGTAGCCTACGCGCTGGCGGGCATATTCGTGCTTCCCGCCCTCTTCAGCAAGGCCGAGCTGTCGACCGCGATGCCGAAGGCGGGCGGAACCTACTTCTACATCGAGCGAAGCCTGGGCGGAGCGTTGGGAACGATTGGCGGAATGGCCTCGTGGTTCTCGCTCACCTTCAAGTCCGCGTTCGCCCTCCTGGGCATGGGGTCGTTCGCGGTGCTCGTGATACCGGACATAGGACCCTCCGCCATCAAGCTGATTGCGGTCGGGCTCACGGGTGTCTTCGTCGTCGTGAACCTGATGGGAGCCAAGCACGCGGGCAGGCTGCAGTCGACACTGGTGCTGGCTCTGATCGCTACGCTCATCTTCTACCTGATTCGCGGCGCGCCCGCCATAGACGTACAGCGTTACGTCCCGTTCGCCCCGGGGGGCTGGGCGGCCGTCTTCGCCTCGGCCGGGCTGGTCTTCGTGGCGTACGGAGGCCTGACGAAAGTGGCCAGCGTCGCCGAGGAGGTCAAGAACCCCACTCGCAACATCCCTCTCGGCATGCTCCTCGCCTTTTTCATCGTGACCGCGCTCTACGTCGCGGCCGTCTTCGTGGCCGTCGGAGTGACCGACGCTGAGGCGCTCGCCGGGTCCCGCACTCCCATATCGACCGCGGCGCAGGGGTTCATGGGAACGCCGGGGCTCGTCATCATGGCGGCCGCCGCGCTCATCGCCTTCACCACGACGGGCAACGCCGGGATACTCTCGGCGTCCCGCATCCCCATGGCCATGAGCCGCGACGGAATGCTGCCTTCCTTCTTCGGCCGCGCCAGTGAGAGGAGGAAGATCCCGCACGTCGGAATCCTGGTCACCGGCGGGATCATGGTGGCGGCGATCGCGTTTCTGGACCTCGAGACGCTCGTGAAGGTCGCCTCGACCATGATGATCATACTGTTCCTTCTCGTGAACCTCTCTGTCATCATCATGCGGGAGAGCAGGATGCAGCACTACCGCCCCTCGTTCACCTCGCCGCTCTATCCGTGGGTTCAGGGGACGGCGATCGCGCTGTACGGGTTCATCGTGTTCCGCATGGGGTCGATACCGCTTCTCGTCACGGCCGTCTTCTTCGGCGGAAGCCTCATCTGGTACGTAGCCTACGCCAAGCGCAACGAGCGAAAGGACTCCGCGCTGATACAGCTCGTTCGCAGGATCACGTCGTCGGATCTCGTCACCTCGTCGCTCGACACGGAGCTGCGCGAAATCCTGAAGGTCCGCGACGAGATCGTCGAGGACCGCTTCGACGGGCTCGTGAAGCGCGCGACCATTCTGGACATAGAGGGCGGCATGTCCCTGCATCAGTTCTTCAGGAAGGTCGCCAAGGTGCTCGCGCACGAGCTGGAGAAGACCGAGGACGAGATCTACAGTCTCTTGATCGAGCGCGAGGACCAGTCGACCACCGCGCTCCGACCGGGGCTCGCCATCCCCCACATTGTCGTCGAGGGAGAGAAGGTGTTCGACATCCTTCTGGCACGCTGCAGCGGAGGCATCAAGTTCTCCGAAGAGCTGCCTCCGGTGCACGCCGTCTTCGTGCTCATAGGGTCGCTCGACGAGCGGAACTACCACCTCCGGGCCCTGATGCACATCGCCCAGCTCACGCACGATCCGGACTTCGACGACAGATGGAAGAAGGCGCGCGGCCCCGAGGAGCTTCGCAATATCGTGCTTCTGAGCGAGCGCAGGCGCGATCCCGATTTGGACAGGCCATAGCTGAGACCCCCGGCAGCCTCGCCGCGGCCCGAGTTCTGTCTGGAACCCCGAGGGGTGCAGGCGTTATCATCTATCTTCCCGGCGCGGGAGCGTGGATGAGCACGCGTCAGGCGCGCGGGTGCCACGAAACTGAGTCTCTGCTCATTGCGGGGTCTGACGTTGAAGATCGCCCTCTGCCAGCTCAATCCGACCGTAGGCGACTTCGAGGGGAATCTGTCGCTCGTGGCCGAAGCGCTCAAGAGCGCGGCCGAGGCCGGCGCCGAGCTGGCCGTCTTTCCAGAGATGTTCCTGACGGGCTACCCGCCGCACGACCTGCTGGAAAGAGACTGGTTCATCGAGCGGGCGGAAGCGGCGCTCTCGAACGCGGCAGCGGCCTCGAGGCGCTTTCCGGGCACGGCGGTCCTTCTCGGAACCGTGACGAGGAGCGATCGCCCCGCCGGCAAGGGACTCCATAACTCGGCCGTCCTTCTCAGGGACGGGGACACGCTGGCAACCGTGCACAAGGCGCTTCTTCCCACGTACGACGTCTTCGACGAGGCTCGCTACTTCGACCCGGCCGAAGAGCTTCATCCGGTCCCACTTGGCGACGAGGTCCTCGGAATCTCGATCTGCGAGGACGCCTGGAACGTTCCGTCGCTCGGGCTCCGTCCACCCTACGCCCACGACCCCGTGGCGGAGCTCGCGGAGAGCGGCGTGACGCTATTCGTGAACATCTCCGCCTCGCCCTTCTACGTCGGGAAGGATCGGTTGCGTTACGACCTCTTTTCCGCGCACGCGTCTCGACACGGCGCTCCCTTCGTAGTGGTGAACCAGGTCGGCGGAAACGACGAGCTGGTATTCGACGGACGCAGCGCGGCCGTCGCGCCCGACGGTTCGCTTCTCGCCTACTGCCCCTCCTTCGAGGAGG
>WJLY01000202.1 GCA_014728245.1 Candidatus Effluviviaceae Genus IV sp. | reverse complement strand
GTTGTACTCGATGCTGAGTCGGCGCGAGTGGACTGCCACAGTGCGTATGATGCGGCGAATCGCCCAGATCATCCGATCTGCGCACCCGTCGAGCTTCTTTCTGGGCATGCCGGGTCCTCTCTGAGATTGGGCGGCACGCGGGCCGCGAACGCGGGCGCCTGCCGCTAAGAAGTGTTCACAAGGACTGAGTTCGATTACCTGTAGCTGAACTTGCCATCTTACATACTCAAAGATGTCTAATGCGAATATTACGAACGCGCAACGATTCTGTCAATGACTGAACACGCAGTCTTTCCCACAGCGGTGCTCATAGTCGCCGCGGTCACCATTACTGCCCTCGCGGCCACCGCCGGGCTGCTCGGATTCTCACTCGCGATCGGGGCCTTCTTCGCCGGCCTCGTCTTCAGCCGCGACCCGAAGGCCGTCAGGATCGAGGCCTCCTTTGACGTCCTGTACGAGCTCTTCGTGCCGTTCTTCTTCGTCGGGCTCGGAGTGCTGGTAGCGCCGGGCAGTCTGGGCGGCGCGCTGGGAGTGGCCGCCGCGCTCCTGGCTGCGGCCGTCGCGGGTAAGCTTGCCGGCACCGCGATCCCGGCGGCGCCGCTCATGAAGGGCGCGGGCGCAGGCGCGATCGCGCTGAGCATGGTCCCGAGAGCGGAGACAGCGATGGTGATCATGCGGTACGGCCACAGGTTGGGCGAGTGTCGACAGGCCGGTCGGTGAACCCGCCGCGAGCAATGGCCGCAGTTTGCATCAGACATATGAGAACGTAGCAGCAGATCCCACTGGCCCGGCCGGCTGTGACGGCTCGGGGCAAGTTTGCCGGCCGGGTCTTCCTTCCCGTCGTCCCCGACGACAGGGAGCTTACTGGCAGGCGCGACGGCGCCGTTTTGTTGTCGGCGCCGGTTCCGCCGGAAGGAGACGAGGAGATGGCGAAGGTCGGAACGCTCTATCAGACCGATGACTGGAAGACCGAGAAACACGTTCCCGTGATCGAGTGCCCGGAGACGTTCAAGACGGGCGAGATGGTCGAGGTCACGGTCTCGCTGGGCAAGGAGATCGCCCACCCGAACAAGACCGAGCACCACATCAGGTGGATCCGCCTGTACTTCAAGCCCGAGGGCGGCAAGTTCGCGTACGAGATTGCCAGTTGCGAGTTCACGGCCCACGGCGCCTCGGCCGACGGCCCTGACTCGAGCGGCATCTACACGCACCACACGATGACGGTCGAGTTCAAGACGGAGACCAAGGGCGAGCTTTTCGCGACGGCGTTCTGCAACATTCACGGCCTGTGGGAGAGTTCGAGAGAGATAGAGGTCAAGTAAGGCGAAGCGGCAGCGAGAGCAGGAAGCTTGTGCCCGGAGACATTTCCGCGTGTAACGCGGCGGGAGGTCAGCCGGCGCTTCTGATAGTCTGAGCCTTGCCGCAGCCGTTTCGAACGAACAGGACTCTACAGGAGGTGTGAATTGGCAAGGGAGTATCCGTTCGGCGAGGGCGAGGTGAGACTCGTCTCGACCGACTGGCTCGAGGAGCATCTGGAAGACGATCTCATGGTGCTCGACACGCAGCCCAACGTGCACGACTACATAAAGGAGCACATCCCGGGAGCGGTCTACATGAACCAGGGCCTGCTCCGCGTACCAAAAAGAGGGCTGCCTGCGGTCTATGTTCCGAAGGGGGTCGCGCAGTCGCTCTTCCGACGGCTGGGGTTGCGATCCGACGTGCCGGTCGTCGTCTACACGGGCGTCGGCCCGTTCAAGGGCTGGGGCGACGGCCTGGAGCAGACGTTCCTGGCATATTCGCTGGCCCGCCACGGGCACGACAACGTGCACGTCCTGGACGGCGGCATCGACAAATGGAAGAAGGAAGACCGGAAACTCTCTCAGGAGTTCCCGGAAGTTGGCGAGAGCGAGTTCACGGTCGTGCTCCGGGAGGAGTACTTCGTCGAGTACGAGGAGTTCCGCGAGATGAAGGACGGTGAAGACGTGGCGCTCCTCGATGCGAGGCCCCCAAACGTCTACGAGGGGCAGGGACCGTGGATCAAGCCGGGACACATACCGGGCGCCGTGAACCTGCCCTGGAAGTCGCTCATGGACAGTGACAACCCGAGGTTGCTCAAGAGCGACGGGGAACTTCAGGAGATCATCGAGGATCACGGACTGACGAAGGATAAGACGATCATCTGCTCCTGCGGGACTGGCCGCGAGGCGACGAACGAGTTCTTGCTTTTCAAATGGTATCTGGGATACCCGAACGTCAGGATCTACGAGGGGTCTTTCACCGAGTGGGCGTCCTACCCGGACAATCCGACGGTCACGGGGAAGAGCCCGCGTTAGTCCGCGCAGGGCGAGCAGGAGTCGGGACCGGAGCGCGGGTTCGCTCCGAAGGGAAGGCCGGTCGAGGCGGCGGAAGCGAGGGGCGACACCGCGGGATGGCGGCACGGCCTCTCGGAAGCGACGCGCGAAGCCGCCAGGGGCAGCTCGGTCACACACGGTGGGAGGCCGCCACAGGAGCTGAACCGGAGGAAGACGTAGTGATCTTCGAGAGAATCGAGTCCGAGGGACTGGCTCACTACTCCTACATAGTCGGAGACGGCATCGACGCAGTCGTGGTCGATCCGCGCCGCGACTGC
>WJLY01000201.1 GCA_014728245.1 Candidatus Effluviviaceae Genus IV sp. | reverse complement strand
CCCACGGCCTTTTCTGAAGCTCTGCGGACTGCCGTTGGATTCGGTTGCTCATGATGAGAGGAACGCCACCGGAGCACAGAAGAGGCGCCCGCCTTCCGGGCGCCTCTTCGTTCGTCACTGCGGTCAGGCACCACGATCTAGCGGTACATTGCCTTGATCGTAGTCCAGCTGCCCTCAGCTACCGGACTCGTCACGTCGGCGTAGATGACGAAGGATGCCTCGAAGTGGTATCCGATGAGTATGCTAAGCGCGGTCCAGTCGGGCACGCTGAAGTAGTCCGACTTGAGGTGGGCCTCCGCGCCCCACTGCTGATCGGCAAGGCACTGATGCCAGCCCCACTGGCAGTAGTCCGTGCGCGTGTGGTGCGCCTGGATCTGAAGCCAGTAGGTGTTCGCGGCCTGCTGAAGGAAGGCTACCGGGAGGTCGGCCGAGTAGTGGAACTCTGAGTACATGTCTCCACCGGCCGTATACTCCTCCGTCCACGTGTCGACCTGCTCCTCGTAGAGGAGGCCGCCCGGAGAGCCGCCCGCGTCCGCGTAGAACCGGACGATGAAGTAGTCGATGGGGATCGGAGGACCGTACGTCCCGCAGTTGTATTCGGTCGCCCACCACTCAAGGGCCACGATGGGGTTACCGTCCTCGCAGTAGAAGTCGTCGGCCATGTCGGTGATGAGAGCGATGTCGTCACACCACTCGGAGGACACCGCGTTGCCCTCGAGGTCGGGCAGCTGCGACCACTTGACGACGACCTCTTTGGCGGGCTGCCACTCCGTCTCCTGGGGAGCGTTGCCGACGCCCGCGGGACTCGTGATAGTCTCGGCGGCCAGGGCGAGGCTCGCCACAGCGACCAGCGCGACTGCGATCGCGACTCGCATGTCTTCCTCCTGTTCCTGTGTCTTTCGGCGGAACTCGTTCTGTGGGGCTGCTAACGCGCGGCGCATCGACTCGGCGCCTTGCGGACTGCGGACTCAGGCCATCGCATCACCTCCTCCGGGGGGATCGAGGGATGTGCGCGTCTTCAGTGACCGGACCCAAGAAAGATGTGACACAAGCTTATGTCGAATGTCGCCCGGGGGCAACAACGAATTTGATTCAGAAACCCTCGCATGTCTGCCGAGCTTGACTTGCCGTTCAAGCGTGCCTATCATCTAGGTTCGGCTCGGCCGCGGGGCGTGGCGCAGCCCGGTTAGCGCGCCTGCTTTGGGAGCAGGAAGTCGGAGGTTCAAATCCTCTCGCCCCGACCAGGCGCGCCTGTAGCTCAGTTTGGATAGAGCAACGGACTTCTAATCCGTAGGTCGCTGGTTCAAATCCAGCCAGGCGTACCAGATTCGCGCGGTGGAAGTAGCTCAGCTGGTAGAGCGCTGGACTGTGGCTCCAGTCGTCGCGGGTTCGATCCCCGTCTTCCACCCCACAACTTCCCCCGGGCGCCGACCGCGTCCGGGGGAAGAGCCCGATACGGCACTTGCGAGCGTACGCTCGCGGTGCTAATCTGTACTGTCGCCGCGGACGCAGAGGCGTCCGGGGCGAGCGAGTCCCCTGTACCCGCGACCGCACGGGGAGCGGGAGCGTTGCACCCCTTGAGAGGGAAGCGATATGGCAGGAGCAAGAGGAGTCAATAAGGTCATCCTGATCGGGAACCTCGGCGGTGACCCCGAGATGCGGCAGACCCCGAGCGGCACGCCGGTGACCACGTTCACGCTGGCGACGAACGAGGCGTGGACCGACAAGGACGGCCAGCGCCAGGAGAAGACCGAGTGGCACCGCGTAGTTGCCTGGAGCAGGCTCGCGGAGATCTGCGGCCAGTACCTGCGCAAGGGCAGGCAGGTCTACATCGAAGGCCGCCTGCAGACCCGGAGCTGGGAAGACAAGCAGGGCAACCAGCGAAAGACCACCGAGATCGTCGCTCAGAACATGCAGATGCTCGGGAGCCGGGGTGACCAGGGCGGCTCGAGCGGAGGCGGAAGCGACGATACGCCCGAGTTCGCCGCCGAGACGGTCAAGATCGACGACGACGACCTGCCGTTCTAGCGGGTCGGTCGCGTCGTGACATAGGAGCGCCCCTAGCTCAACTAGGCAGAGCAACTGACTCTTAATCAGTAGGTTGAAGGTTCGATTCCTTCGGGGCGTACCACGTTCGCCGGCCGCTCTCATAACGAGGGCGGCCGGTTCGTTGGATGGAGAGGCCAGTTCCGGACGCGCGCCTTCTAGTGACCTCCTCCACGAGCGTGCCGAAAAGGTCGAAGATCTCCAGGCTCGACTGCGCCGTGAACCTCTAAGGGCTGCTGTTCTGCGCTGCTCTGAAGATCGCAGGTCGCAGATTCTTGTCGCTCTCTGGCCACCGGGCGTCCGGTAGTGTCCTTGGTCGCGCGCAGATTGACCCGGGCGCACCCGTCCACATTGATGCCGCGTTCACCGGATGCTATAATTGAAGGTCGGACGCGGCGATCGGAGAGCGGGCACAGCGAGAGCGCGGGAGCGCGGTGCGTCGGTCTGCTGTGAGCTACAGAGGCCGCTGCCGCCAGCCGCCGGGGAGCTGCTGGTGGAGCCAGTCTACAGAACCGGGATAGTGCAGCGGCTTCTCGAACGCCGCAGGCGTCGAAGGGCCGAGTTCTTCATCTCCAAGGTCCGCATGGGACCGGAGACGAAGATCCTCGACGTCGGATGCGGGCCCAACGGCCGCAGCCTGGAGGACTTCCTCCCCTCCGACTACACGATAGTCGGCATCGACATCCTGCCTCCAGACGACGTCGCCACTGACCATCCCGGCTTCACGTACATCGAGCAGGACGCGAGCGACCTGTCTCGCTTCAGCGACGGGCAGTTCGACGTCGCCTTCTCGATCGGAATGATGGAGCACATCTGCGACCGGCCCATACTCCGGCGGATGCTCTCCGAGATCGATCGGGTCGCGCGCCAGTACGTGATAATGGTCCCCTGGAAATGGGCCTGGATCGAACCCCACTTCAAGCTGCCTTTCTTCCAGCTTCTGCCGCGAGGACTTCAGAACGCTCTGACCCGCGCCCTGAACCTCCACGAGCTGCGGGACGCGGTGCGCCGGAATCCCAGACACATCGAGGAGCACTACCAGTGGCTTGCTTCGCGCGAGTGGAAAGAGATGCTGCCGGAGGCGGAGGTTCACCTGTGCCCCAGCCTCGAGACGATCGCGATCGTGAAGTCTGCTGACTGACACGAAGACCGCCCGCGGGATTCGCGGGCGGTCGCGAGAGAGCGTCGGCAGAAGCGTCCGGGGCCTTCATTCTACTGGATGTAGCCCACGGCTCTCAACTGCTCTTTCAGTTCCTCGGACATCGTGTCCATGCTCCCGTGGGCCTTCTTCTCGACCGTGCCCGATTCGTAGCTCGAAACGGCGGTCACGGGATACGACGTCAGGAAGTCGTCCGACATCGCCTCAACGAGAGGTCTGCCCTCCATGTCGTTCGCGACCGGCATGCCGACGGCCGCCAGCAATGTCGGGGTCACGTCGTAGATGTCGGCGTCACCCACCGAGGCCCCCGCCTCGAACGGACCTCCGGTGGCCACGATGATGCCGTCGTAGTCGTGCGCGCCGCTCCATTCCGAGGCGGTCAGGAACTCCGAGGTCCGCAACGCAGTCCCGTCGGGCGCGACTATGTTCGGGTCCTCGGGGATCATGTCGAGAAGTTCCTTGGCGGCGTCGACCTCGACGTAGTCGTCGCCGGTTCCGCTCTTGTCGACGTTGTCCACCCTGAAGGCCTGAATGTCGGTGCCCTCGATCCTCAGCGCGGAGAGCGTCTCCGTCAACTCGGCGCGCCGTTCCGCGTTCGCCTCCTCGTCGATCGTCAGAGGCTGGAGGTAGAACCCGTAGCCCAGGTTCACGTAGGTGAGATCGGATGAGTCTATTCCGATCGCGCGCAGGAGGGTCTCCGTCTTGAACGAGAACGGCTCCGCCCGCACGGTCAGATACGGCCTGAAACCGTGGTCGGACACGATCATCATGACGCCCTCGGGCGCGAGGGCCCGCTCGAGCCTTCCGAGCTGCTCGTCAACGACGGAGTAGATTTCCTCCACCGTTCCGCCGAACTCCACCAGCTCCTCGGGATCGGTGTCCGCGAAGGCGTCGGGGTCGTGGTATCTCCAGTACGAGTGAGAGAGGCGGTCGGTCGAACGGTAGAGCATGGACAGGAATTTGACGTCGCACCGCCGCAGTTGCCACAGCGTCACGTCGGTCGTCAGGCCGACGATGGCCGCGTGCTCCTGGCGGTAGACATCGAGGCTCGGGTCGCCTCTGAACTTCTGGAGCCCCACGCTCGCCAGCTCGACGAGCCTGGATATGGTCGCGCCCCGGGATGCGGCCGTGAGCGCCAGGCTCGCCATCCCGCGGATGCCCTTGGCGTCTCCCGCCGCGCGCTCGATCTCCTTCAGGAAGCAGAGCTCCGCCGGTACGGTTTCGGTCGCGACCGCCGGCGGACCGGGAACAGAAAACCCCCCGGGACTGGCCTCCGGAGGCCCCGTCACGTACCACTCCACCGTGCCGTAGTCCCAGTCGTTCTGCTCCCAGAGTATGTCCCAGACGCGCTTCACCAGCACCGCGTCGGTCGTCGTGTCCGAAGGTCCCATGACGCCATGCTTGTCCGCCGTCTTGCCGCTCGCGATCGTCGTGAAGATGCGCGGCGAGAACATCGGAGACTCGGACATGAGCACACCCGAAGCGCCGGTTCTCACGGCCTCGGCCAGGTTCGGAAGTTCGCCGCGCTCGATCATCGGCCGGGCCACCTTCCAGGTGGCGCCGTCCACTCCGATCAGCATCGCTTCCACCGACCGGGGGACGCTCAGAGATGCGATACCCCTGCCGGCGAGGCAGGCCGCGACGGCGAAGATCAAGGCGAGGGTGAAGACTCGTCGCGCCCGCGGAACCGCCGCCGCGCCGGGCGGACGCCGGCGTCCGGCGATAGCGCCCCAGAGCCCTCCCGCGACGAGACCCAGAACGCCGAACGACACGGCCGGGAGCACCACGAGCAGGAGCAGAGAGAGCGGCACGCTGTCCACGAAGAGCGGATTCCTGAAGAGGAGCCCGACCAGGAAGACCAGCGAGACCAGAAGCCCCGCAGACGCTCCCAGCCACATGCCGCGAGCGACTGCGGCTCCTATCGCGCCGCCCCCGGGTCCGGGCGCGCGGTTTAGGTCCATGCCAGCCATTACGGGCTCCTTGGCCATTCAGACATGCCTGTATCGGGAGATAGGTCCACAAATCGAGCCTGTCGGTCTCTCACTTCCTTATGATTCTATCATGCGCCGCGGGATTCTGTCGAGCGGCGGCACACCGGCAGTGAAGACGGCCTCATGCGGGCTCACCGGCACACCCAGTTCGTTGACAGCCCGCGCGCGGTTCTGCTAGATTACTGACAGACTGAAAACGCGTGCGGCCTCGACTTACGTAGCCTCTCTTCCGGGGCTACGGCCGCATATGAGACTCCCGTCAGGTCGCCGGATCGGCGGGCGCCCCGGCTCCTCGCAGGCCGTGGAGGACCGGGAACGCTTCTCGCCGGACCGGCGCCGTATTGATGTGCCCGCGCGCGCGGTTCCGGTGTCGCGCCGGACCGGCAGCGGGCCGACCATGGACGGCCTATGCACATAGTCATCATACACAGGGGCATGTTCCCGGAGAGGATCGGGGGGACCTACACCTACATCTACGAGCTGGGGCGAGGCCTCGCCGCCAGGGGGCACGAGGTCGATGTGATCGCGAGCACGCAGAAGCCCGATGCGTCGCCGCCGTACGACCTCGAGGGGATGAAGGTACACACGTACACGTACCGCAGAGTGAACCCCATATACAGCACGATGCAGCACCTGGCGAAGTCGTCGGAGATCTTCCATTCGATACACGAGCGAAGCCCCGTCGACATCCTGTCGGTTCACGACTCGCACCTTGGCCTCAGGGCGGCGAAGAGCGCGCTCGGTCGCTCGGTCTGCCAGATCCCCACGTACCACGCTCCGGTCTTCCTGGAGTTCCGGTTCAACACTGCTTGGAAGGTGGAGTCCGAAAGCTCGCCTCTCCGCAAGGCGGCGCTCCGACTGACGGAGCCTCCGCTCGAGTACTGGCAGAGACGCTTCGAGAAGGGCGTGCTCGAGCTGGCCGACGGCGTTCTCGTGCTGTCGCGGTTCAGCAAGGGTCTCATCGAGGAGTTCTTCCCGACAGTCGACACGGGCAAGGTGAGGATCATACAGGGTGGAGTCGACGCCGACCGGTTCGCGCCGGCCGACGACCGAGCCGAGGTCCGCCGCGGGCTCGGTCTCGGGGACCACGTCTATCTGGTCACCGTGCGCAATCTCATGCCGAGAATGGGGCTCGAGCAGCTCGTGGACGCGATGTCGACCGTCGCGAAGGCGAGGAGCGACGCGCGCCTCGTCGTCTGCGGTGCGGGGCCTCTCCGCGATAGCCTGGAGCGCAGAATATCGGAGCACGGTCTCGAGGACATGGTCACGCTGGCGGGCCGCGTGACCGACGACGACCTGGTCCGGTACT
>WJLY01000200.1 GCA_014728245.1 Candidatus Effluviviaceae Genus IV sp. | reverse complement strand
GGCGAGCACTTCGTTTGCAGAAGTCAACGGAAACCGCTAGTTTTTGCGAGTGAACTGCGCGGCCGGGCATGCGGATGTTACGATCTCTCGGACTTTCTAGACAAGTGCCGAGGATTCGCAGCATCAGTGTATGGTCAGACCATACAATTGACCGGTCATACCAGTAATAGCGGTCATACGGGTCATACCGATCAAGAGGGAGCCGGCACCAGCGCCCCGCCCCTGACCCTGAACTTCACCCGGACCTCACCGCCTGAGGTGGATCATCTTCCGGGTCGCGACGGCGCCTCCTGCCTCGAGTCGGCAGAGGTATACGCCGCTCGCGGCGGACTTTCCCCTGGCATCGGTCCCATCCCAGCTCGCGGTCTGCCAACCGGCGCCGGCGGCACACCGCGTCAAAGTCTTGACCAACCTGCCCGCAACATCGTAGACGACCAGATCGACGGGCGCGGACTCCGGAAGATAGAAGCGAAGGGACACCGATCCATCGGTGGGATTGGGAGAGGGCGACGCCAGCGTGACGGTGCTCGCGCCGGATTCCACGTCCAGAATCCCCGACTCCGCCTGCACGTGCACGGCCCCGTCGCTGCCCGTGAACAAGTCGGTGGTCGCGAGATCACACCCGACCCAGTGGTTCCAGACGGGATCGCCCGCCAGGAACGTGAGAGGCATGGTGTACTCCGTCGGCACCCACTCGTGGACGGTCATGTAGATGCGGTAGAGCGGCGCGCCCGGCCACGAGTGACCCGCGTAAAAGCACTCGCCGGCGTCACCGGTCCAACCGTGGACGTAGATCGTATCGCCCGAGACATGCGTCGGATAGAAGCCGTGGTGTAGTGCACCTCTCGCAGCAACGATCGAGTCGACGGATGCGACGCCGGAGTCGAACAGGATCCGGTTCCAGTACTCGAAGACGTCGAGGTCGTTGTGCATGTAGACGTCTACGGCCGCCTGCTCTCCCGGGCCCGTCGTGTCGCTGCCAACCGTGATGTGCCCCGAGTGGCCCAGGATGTACACGCCGCCGTTGGAGTATGAAGGGGGCGGAGTCACCTGGGACCCGCTGCAGTCGTTCCAGTGTCCGTCCCACACGGGCTCCGACAGGAAGACGATGTCGGAAAGCCCCACCTCAGCGTCCGGCTTCACGTTGAACACGATGTGATAGAGAGGAGAGCCGGGCACGCCCGTGTCGGGTTCGATGCACCCGAACCCCTCGGCTACACCGTGGATGTAGATCTTGTCCCCATCGACATGTGTCGGGTAGTAACCGTACCACAGGTCGCCACGATCGGCCTCGATGCTCACGTACTCGAGCTTCGAGTCGTCGAAGGTGACGAGGTTGAAGTACTCGAGGATCCCGTCCTCGTTGTGGCAGAACGCGTTCACGGTCACGCCGTTCTCGCTGATGTAGGCGTCCACGGTCTCCAGCGTCACGTAGTTCATTGAGGCTTCGCTGCCCACGAAGCTAAGCACGACACACATCACGGATAGTACCGGCAAGGCTTCTCCCTCGGCTGCCGAGTGGCGAATCCGGATACCTCCCCGTCCGCCTCTACGACCAGGATGTCCGCATCGCTGCCTGTCAGGATCTGTCGGAGCCGCCGCTCCAGGCCCGTCCTCTCCGCGTCCCAGTCCGCCCGGGCCGTGTCCTACCTCGTCAAGAGATTCCAGACCCAGTCAAAAGCTTCTCCCGTGACGTTGAAGAGCATGTGGACCAGCACGGCGGGCACGAGGCTGCCTGTCTTCTCGCGCCAGTAGCCGGCGACGATGCCGAGGACGACGGCCGAGCCGACTATGAAGCCCACGTAGATGCCCTGCGCTCCCACTGTGAGAAGCATGATGTGCGTGGCGCCGAACAGGACGCCTGCGGCGATGGCCGGAAGCGTCAGCCGGACTCCCAGCACGGTGATGCCGCGGTTACCCAGTGGGCTGAGGAAGCTCTGTATCAGGCCTCTGTGGAGCACCTCTTCGGACGTGCTTGCGAGTATCCAGATCGTGATGACGATGTGCGCGAACGAGGCGCCGGCGGCGGACGGATGTCCCCCCATGCGGGGGAAGGCGGACGACACCGCTATCCGAAGCGCGTGCACCGCGAAAGCGGCGATCACGCCTGCGACGAGAGCCCGTGCAAGCTGCCCGAGCGCGGCGCCCCTGAATCCATACGCCGAGAGCTTCCCTCTGCTCAGCGCCGCGGCCAGCGCAACCGAGGCCACCAGTATCGTGCCCTGAATGACGACCCCGTCCGAGAGCCATGGGAACGCCGCACGCAGGCTTTCAGCCGCTCCCGTCGCGATGGGAACCGAGCTCAGTGCCAGTACGAGCAACCAGAGCATCACACCCGCGGCGAGCCTCACGCTGACCTCCTCGGCATCACACCCACGGCGAGCCTCATGCTCACCTCCTCTCTCCGTGCTGAGCAATCAGTGCGCGGCCGGGGCACGTACCGTCCGGACGGTAGGTCAGAGCGGCAAGAAGGGGGCCCGTCTACGCCTCGATCATGGTCCAGAGGTTCCTGAAGACACGCTCTCCCGCAGCACCCAGGTCGATGGCCTCGTCGAGACAGGCCAGTAAGAGGATCCCCTCCATGAAGGCGTTGATCTCGAGCGCCAGAGCCGCGCAGTCTATGTCGCCCCTGATCTCCCCGCGCTCCTGCGCATCGGTCAGCAGACGCTCCAGGTTCTCGCGGGTCTCCGCGTAGACGGCGGACATGCGTCGTCGAACAGCCTCGCTTCCACGAGCAGCGTCGAGGAGAACGCCCACGAAGCTATGGGCATGTGTGCCGCGGTCTTCTCCCACGAGCTCAGCGAAGGCATCGGCCATGGGCTTCCCGGAACTGAGAATCGCCGCCAGCGTCTCCTTCGTGGAATCTATTGATCCGAACCGCGCGGCGCTCCATTCGCGCATCCCTTCGGTAAGGAATGCGACCGCCTCAGAGAACAGCTCCTCCTTGCTCTCGAAGTAGTGGTAGATCCCACCCTTGGTCACCCCGGCCTGATCGGCCACCTCCTTCAGCGAGCCGCCCTCGTACCCCTTCGCAAGGAAGACCCGAAGCGCCGTCCTGATTATCTTCTCTCGCGTGTCCAATCGCGCCTCCAGCGCAGTCTGACAGAACCTACCGACCGTCCGGTATGTCCATCCTAGCCAGAGGTCCAGCCGGTGTCAAGGGCTTCCAGTGCGGACCGCCGCGCGAACGCCATGTTTTGGGCTTCACAGCGCGGCCCCCGCTACCAACGGAGAAGCAGCCGGCACTAATGTCGGCGGCTTCGTCATCGAGTGTTGTTGTCAGGGCCCAAGAACAGCCCGCTCCATTGCGCCGCGGTCGAGTCCCTCGTCAGAAGAGGCTAAGGCTCCCCGTCCGTCTCAGAGCCGGCTGCCCGCTCTCTGGCCGCGACAAGCTCATCCCTCAGTCTCCGGCCCCGAGGAAAGTCCGGGTTTATCCGGAGCACTTCCTCGGCGTGCCTGAGGCTCTCCTCGAATTCGCCGACGTGGCGCAGGGCGAGGCTCAAGTTGAAGTGCGCAGGAGCGTAGTCCGGTTTCGAGCGAACAGCCGAGCGCAGGTGCTCTATCCCCCTGTCGAAGTCGCCCCGCCTCAGGTAGATGAGGCCTATTTCGGAG
>WJLY01000199.1 GCA_014728245.1 Candidatus Effluviviaceae Genus IV sp. | reverse complement strand
CAGCCGGGCGGCCCGGAGCGAGCGTCGCCCGGGCCTGCACCTGCTCTCTTTTGAGTCCTGTCGGCCGGCGCGGGGGATTCTCATCCGTCCTCTTCCTTGCGCGCGCCGCCCTCTCCCTGCTCGGTGTCACCGCCTTCCTGCTCGGTGTCGCCGCCTTCCTGCTCGGTGTCGCCGCCTCCCTGCTCGGTGTCGCCGCCTCCCCGCTCGGTGTCGCCGCCTCCCCGCTCGGTGTCGCCGCCTTCGTTCGGGGTTTCTTCGCCGGCCCCCTTCGCCACCTCGACGTAGTTCATCCTGAGCTGGTAGAGCACGTGCTCGAGGTACCTCGACTCGTCCTCGTTCAGGTTGCCCAGGGTCTTCCTCTTCACCATGTCGAGCATCTCGATGGCGTCGCGCGCTCCCTCGAGGCTAACCTCGACGTCGCCGGTCAGCGGGCTGGCGATCTTGCCCATCTGCTGCATGCCCGCGGCCTCGAACGTCGCGATCAGCCTGAAGAGGTATCCGTCGATGCCCTTCTTCTCTTCGGTATCAGCCATAGGCCCCTCCAACACTCCGCAAATCAAACGCTCACAGAAGTGCAGTCTATGCGGGAGCGGGTTGGGGGTCA
Organism: Candidatus Effluviviaceae Genus IV sp.; assembly: GCA_014728245.1. Classification (GTDB taxonomy): domain Bacteria; phylum Joyebacterota; class Joyebacteria; order Joyebacterales; family Joyebacteraceae; genus WJLY01. The sequence continues at coordinate 7,925 of WJLY01000199.1, read as the reverse complement.
ACTCGAAAGGGGCGGCACGGGGAGCCGTCCATGTATCGCGTGCTCGGTCCCACAGAACGCCGGGAGCGCCCACGCAAGTGCGGGGCGCTCCTGACAGGTGCCATCACGCCGGGGATCGAATCTGCCGGCCGCGACGTGCTGCCGTTACTTCAGCATGATCATCTTCGCGACGTCCTCGGTCTCCTTCGTGACCAGCCTCGCGAAGTAGACGCCCGAGGCCACGGGCTCGCCGCGGTCGTCGCGACCGTTCCAGACGGCCGAGTGCTCGCCCGGCCCGGCCGGGCCGTCGACCAGCGTCGCGACGCGCCTGCCGGCAAGGTCGTAGACCGCGAGCGACACGTCCTCATCTCCGCCGGAAACCACGAACGATATGGTCGTCGTCGGGTTGAACGGGTTCGGCCTGTTCTGGAGGAGCCTCGCGCCGCCGGCAGCGACGTCTCCACCATCCGGCACGTCGGTCGAGCCCTCGTCGGGCAGCCCGTCTCCGTCGTGATCGATCGTGATCGTGTGGACGTTGTCAATAGTCGGCAGGGCCGCCGACGTGTTCGACGGGGCCGAGTCGCCGCCCAGCTCGCCGTCGGGCTCGGGGTCCCAGCAGATCGAGGCCACGAGCGAGAGCTCGGCGTTGGCCGGGACCTGGCCCGGACCCAGCCCGTAGAGCACGTGCCACGGGAGCGCGATCTCGCTGCCGCCGTCGACGCCGTAGACGTGATTCGAGTCGAACGCCGAGATCATGGAGTCGGTGAGGGCCGTGGTCGTCGTTGGCGAGTCGATCGAGAAGAAGCTGTCGGAGTCGAACGCGCCCTGGTGCTGGTAGCACCCGTACTGGAAGTCGGCCGCGAAGCCGCTCGCGGTGAAGGTCGCGCCGCGCTCCCATGCGTCGATCGCCGTGAGGTCGGTCTCGCCCTCGGGACCGTCGGGGTCGGTGTCGAGGTAGAGGATCCAGCTGTTGCCCTGGACCTGCCCGTTGACGCCCAGGTAGAGGAACTCCGCGTCCCAGTCGACGTGGAGGCCGTAGAGCTCGTTCATTAGCGGGTCTTCCGGCGGATGCCAGCCGCTGTCGTCGTCCGGATCGTCGACGACCAGCGTATAAGGCGCCCATTCCCCGTCCTCGAAGTAGCCGTCGATCGTGATCTTGGTGTCCGCGCCGTAGATGACCTCGACGTCGTCGGCGCTGTCGATGTCGGGATTGCTGTTGAAGAAGATGTCGAAGAACGAGTCGGGCTCCATGTCGAGCTCGAGCGCGCCGGGCGGCAGCGCCTCGATGAGCGCCGCCAGGTCGGGCGGTATGTCTATGCGGATGACGGACGAGTCTTCGGCATTCTCTATGGCGCACAACGGGGTGAGCTGCACGTCCGGCGTCTGGTCGTCGTCGGCGTCTATCCCGACACCGGTGAGGTCTGCGTTGTCGTACTGGACGATCTCGTTGAACGTGATGACCAGCCGGTCGGCGCTCGGGTAGTAGTGCCCGACGATCGGCTCGGGCCTGAGCGTGTCGGTGAGAGAGGCCGAGAGCGACTCGAGTTCGGCGATCTCGTCCGCGACCGGCGCGCTTGTTTCTCCCGCGTACAGGTAGAACTCGAACTGACCGGTCCCCCTGAGCTCGTCTATCTCGAGAAGCGTCGCCGTCTGGGTCAGATTGTGGCTTGCGCCGCCCTGCCCGACCACGATCGCCGCGGTCGCCGCGCTCGAGGAGTTCCTCTGCCCGAAGTAGCTCCCGGTCCCGGGATCCCAGACCCTGTAGAGCTCGGTGTCCCACACGAGGTCGACGAGGTCCGGAGTCCAGCCGCTCTTGACGTAGACCTCCTCGCCGCCCGCGTCGTATATGACGTCGAGGTAGGGATCGCCCAGTGTCAGCCTGACCCGCTTTTCGACGACCCCTTCATTGTGGGCGAGCCTGAGCTCGACGGTCGAGCCCGAGCCCGAGACGACCTCGAGGTCGTACAGATCATGCTGGCGGTCGATCCCGCCCACGCTCACGTCCGAGAGCGCCGCGACGTGGTTCGTCTCGTTCCAGTCGCCCGAGGTCCCGGCCCAGTAGACGTTGCAGTTCCCGACGACCGAGTAGCCGTATCCCGAGCCCTTGGCGAAGATCCAGTTCGCCTTCCCGCCTATTCCCTCGAAGACCGCCATCACCCGGTCGTTGTAGATCACCGCCTCCTGGGCGCCGTCCTCGTCGAAGTCGGCGAGGTAGGCGCCTGTCGGGTTCGTGCCGTACGAGCCCCAGCCCTCGGCCCACCTGGCGGCCTCGGAGTAGGGGTTCGCGTTCTTGATGTGGTTCGAGTAGCGGTTCTCCCAGTCCGCGATCTGGCCGGCGTCGTGCCAGCCCGTCTCGTGGAGCATCGACATCATCACGTACCAGGCGGCGTCGGAGAGGTCGTTCGAAGGCCCCGTCACGATCTTGTTCCGCGCGTTCATCCAGATGCCCTCGTAGCCCCACTTGGGATCGTGCGCGTCGAGGTTCGCGTCGCCCGTGTAGCTCGCCCAGTCGCAGTACCACTGGTTACAGCTCCCGCCGTAGCCGTACCACTCGCCCAGGAGCCCGTAGGTCCCGTTCTGGAGCGTGATGGCGTACGAGGGGAAGCTTGTGATGACTTCGTTCACCTTCCATGTGCTGATCGAGCCCGAGTGCAGGCTGCACTGCTGGAGGACGTAGATGTAGTTCTCGAGCGCGTCGGGATGCGTCTCGTCGAATCCCGCGACCTCGGCTATGACCTCCCAGTCGTTCCCGTAGAGGATGATCTCGTCGGAGGTCGAGTTCCAGATCGTGTTCATCGCCTGGCCCGCGTCGTAGTTCATCTGGCCGACGAAGTCGTTGTCGATGGGGAGGATCTTGAGACCGTTGTAGTCGTAGACGTGATGGTCGTCGAACGCTCCATTCATGTAGCCGCAGTGGACGTAGTCGTCGAGGACCACCGCGTCGACGTCGTTGTCCAGGAAGTCGTCGCCGATGTAGTCGTTGACGCAACAGGAGGCGTCGATCCCGTTGCCGTCGTTGTCGGGATTCTCTACCCAGACGCGCTCGGGGACCCACGCGACGGTCGGCCACTGGCCGTAGCGGTAGTTCGTCATCTGGCGGTGAGTGTAGACCGACCAGCTGTTCATGTCGTCGTAGACGAACGGCATGATGTGCTGCGCGTAGGCCGAGGTCATCATGTTGGCCCAGCCCTCGTTCACGCCGTTCACGAGCGAGTCGTTGAAGGCGGGATCGTGCCACTCGGACGCGGTCATGAGGGTCCCCGCCATGTGGAAGTTCCCCGGGACGTCGTAGTAATCGTGCGCGTCCAGCAGCTCGTCGAAGCCGTCGTCCGGGTTGTCGGTGGCGCCCGGCGAGGAGGCGTTCTCGCCCTTCTCGCCCCAGAAGACGGTCGTGTAAGTGAGTCCCTGGTTTCCGTGCTGGACGAACGTGACGTTGTGGTCGCCGCGCCGGGGCTTGTTCGTCGCGGCGAGCTCGTCCCGGACCTCGCCGCCTACGACCGAGACTACGTGATACGCGACAGGCGTCGCTTCCCGGGCCGCCGCATCGGCCGCCACCGCTTCGTAGGAGGAGCGGGGCGCGCCCGCCGCCTCGCAGACCGCCGACTTCCAGTCGTCGGGCAGGCTGAGGGACAGCTCGAGCGAGCGCGAGTCGCGGGCGAGAGCTGCGCCGCGCAGAAGTTCCGGCTCGGCCCGGCCGGGCCTCAGGGCCCTGGTCTCGACCTCGGCTCTCTCCCCCGCCCGCGCGCTCACCGAGAGGTCCCACATGATGGGAACGCGCCCCTTCACGCCGTCCGGCAGCCGCATCGTGCCGCCGGGAGCGTAGTCGAGCAGGACGTATATCGTCTCGCCCTCGCCCATGAAGCTCTCCGGCTCGCCCACGCCGAATGTCGTCACCCAGAAGACGAGCCGGTCGGCTTCCTGATCGGCGTAGAACGTCATGAGGTCGCCCGCGTTGCTCCCGGCGTCCGCGTCGTCATAGACGGGGTCGACGGCCTTCATGTGGATCCTCTCGTAGTCGTCGAGACGGCCGTCCGCCTCGATGCCCGCCTGAGCCGAGAGCGGCGACGTGAGAAACGCCGCGAGTACAAGGATGAAGACGGCCGCGGGCAGAGCGCTTCTGAACCTCGTGCAATGCATGGAAATCCCTCCAACCGGCACGGACCCGGACGTCGAGGATAGACTTGCCCGATGATGCTTACATTATAGCACAATTGCGGCGGTTGGTCAATGAAGCGGGGCCAGCATGTGACTCAGTCGGCACCGGGAAGAAGCAGGATGAATACGAAGTCTGGAGGAGGCTCAGTCGGCGCCCGGGGAGTCCGCCGAATCCGCGCGGTCGGGCTCGTCGACTCTCTCGAGCCACGCCTCTTTCCAGAAGAAGAAGCAGGTCCTGTCGCAGTCCTCTCTTCCGTATATTCCGCGTCCGTGACAGACGACGCCGTCCAGGATCACGACGTTCCGCACCTTCTTCACCGTGTGATCCACGTCGTTTACGATGCGCCTCACGCGTTTGAGCACCCGGTAGGTCTTGCCGCAGTGCTCGGCCATCGGGTGCAGGAACTGCAGTCCCCGCAGCTTGCGGTGGCCGTCCAGGGTAGCTCTGATCTCGCCAAGGGACCTCACGCGCACGAGATCGCCTGCCCGCAGCCCGCCGCCTTCCGACCGGACGGCACGTTCACCCTCCCGCGTCGCCGGGGGGCGGTCGTCACGTGCCCGTGACTCGCTCGCGGGCACCGTCGGCTTCCTCCACGGCGGCGCGTGCCTGGCGTCGAGCGGGTGCGTCGCCACGACACCGAGGCGTCGCAGGAGACCGCGCGCCTTCCTCCCAGCGGTCCTCAGCAGCCGCTCCAGCGGACTGAGCGGCTCGAGCGCGTCCTCCTGAGACACAAGCTGGCAGACCTCCGCCGGCGCCTTCCGCCCGCTCCCCTCGCCGGGGCCCGTTCTCTGCATCTCTACGCCTCTACTCGGATTCCCTGAGCTCTTCGAGTTCGCGGTCCAGGGCTTCGATCGCCGCTTCCGGGTCGGCCCTCCCGCGCGTTCTGCGCATGATCTCGCCGATGAAGTGCTTCCGCAGCCTGGCCTCGCCGGACAGGAAGCGTCGCACCTCATCTTCCATGGAACCAAGCACCGATCGTGCCACCTCCGTCAACTGACCGCGATTCTTCATGACGGACAGCTCGCTCTCCGACATGACCGACCGCACTGAGCGCCCTTCTTTCAGGGCCTGTTCCAGCGCCTCTCTCCCCGACGCGGCGCTCAGCTCTCCCCTGGCCCTCGCCGCCAGGAGGTCACCGACCTCGTCCGCCAGCCGGTTTACCGTCAGGCTCCGCCCGGGATGCCGAGGCGCCCCAAGCCGGCCGTCCGGGGCCAGGCCCAGCGCATTCAGGATTCCGGGGACGACCACTACCACCAGGCTCATCGCCTCACCGATGTCTACGTCGAGAGAGCCCGAGAGCGAGGAGCGGGCGCGAACGACCGCCAGCTCGAAGAGCGCGGCGCGCGTCTTCGTCCTTGCGAGGAGGCTCGCGTCGTCCGAAGAAAGACCGTACTCGGCCGCGAACCGCTCGGCCACGCGCCGCGGGAGCTCCGGCGTTTCAGACCGCGCGCGCTCGAGAAGCGCCCCGGTAAGCGGGAACTCGGGGAGATCCGGCTCGGCTATGTACCGGTAGTCCTTCGACGCCTCCTTCGAGCGCGTCGGCACGGCGCGCCCGGCCGCCTCGTCCCACGACATGGTCTCGCGCGGGACGGCGCGGCCCGAGTCCAGAAGACCGGTCTGGCGCTCGATCTCCCTCTCGAGCGCCCTTCTGACCGCGCGGAACGAGTTCAGGTTCTTGATCTCGGTCGGGGCTCCCATCCCCGACTCTCCGCGGGGGCTCACCGAGATGTTCGAGTCGAAGCGCATCTCCCCCTCGTGCATCCGCCCGGCGGTCACGCCCGCGAAGACCAGTGTCCTGCGCAGCTCCCTGAGGAAGACATCCGCCTGCTCTACGCTCGCGATGTCGGGCTCCGTTACGACCTCGACGAGCGGCGCCCCGCAGCGGTTCATGTCGACGAGGCTGACATCGTCGGGGCCGGGGCGATGGATCGTCTTTCCCGCGTCCTCCTCGATGTGGATCTGCCTGAGTCGGATCCTCCCGCCGTCAGGGAGGAGTACGCCACCGCCCCTGGCCAGCGGCCGGGCCTTCTGGGTGATCTGGAACCCCTTGGGAAGGTCAGGGTAGAAGTAGCTCTTCCGGTCGAAGGCGGTCACCGGAGCGACGCGCGCGCCGAGAGCCAGCGCGACGCGCAGACCCAGCTCCAGGGCGCGCCGGTTGAGCACCGGCAGGGCGCCGGGAAGACCCAGACACACGGGGCAGACTCTCGAGTTAGGCTCTCCCCCGGACGCGTTCGGGCAGCCACAGAAGAGCTTGGTGCGCGTCCCGAGCCTCGCGTGCACCTCGAAACCTATGGCCGGTACGTAACACAAGTCGGTAACCTCGTGAGATGCTGAACGACTTCTGCCGCAGTCCTGCAACGCGTCACGGCTCTCGCCGCAGGCCGCGACGCCACCGCCCCGGCCTCCCGATCGTGCGACGCCGCCCCGGAGAGTCGGACGCCTCAGCGCTCCATGCGGGTCCCGGTGCGCCGCCGTTCTACGGACGGACGACTCCCGACAGCACCGACTCGCACGCGGCCGCCGCGGCGAGCAGCCCGAGGTCCCCGTCGCGCGCGCCCATGAGCTGCAGCCCGACGGGCATTCCTCGTCCGTCCTCGCCGCACGGAATGGACACGGCCGGGAGGCCCGCGAGATTCGCGGGCGTCGTACAGACGTCGGAGAGATACATGGCCAGCGGATCGTCGACGCGCTCTCCCAACCGGAAGGGACCGGTGGGCGACGTCGGCGTAGCCACGACGTCGACGGTCTCGAAAGCTCTCTCGAAGTCCAGGGCCAGGCGCCGTCGGACCCGCTGCGCCCGATCGTAGTATCGGTCCCTGTGGCCCTCCGACAGGACGAACGTGCCCAGCATGATCCGTCGCTTGACCTCAGGGCCCAGGCCGACGCCGCGGGAGTCCCTGTACATCGACTCCACATCGTCCGCTCCCGGCGCCCTCAGGCCGTACCCGACCCCGTCGTACCTGGCGAGGTTGGTCGAGGCTTCCGCGTCGGCGACTATCTGATAGACCGCCACGGCATGTTTGAGGAGGGGAAGCTCCACTTCGACAACTTCCGCTCCCTCGCCCTCGAGCGCCCGGAGAGCCTCGCGCACCGCGGCCGACACGTCTCTGTCCGGACCTCCCGCGGGCGCTTCCCCGACGATGCCGATGGTCAGCCCCTCGAGCCCCGCGCCCGTCCGCCCGTCGTATCGGGTCCCCGGAGCGGCGTCCGGCCTCGAAATCCCGGGGGAAGAACCCTCCGAGCGACAGGCGGGACGGAGAGACGACCGCCCGAGCGAAGTCGAGTCCCTGCGGTCGCGCCCCGCGACGACCGAGAGGAGCGCCGCGGCGCCCTCCACGTCTCTCGACATCGGGCCGATCTGATCGAGTGAGGACGCGAACGCGAGGAGACCATAACGCGAGACCGTCCCGTAGGAAGGAAGCATGCCGACGATCCCGCAGAAGCCCGCCGGCTGCCGCACGGACCCGCCCGTGTCCGATCCCAGCGCGAGCGTTGACATGCCGGTCGCGACCGCGGCAGCCGAGCCGCCGCTCGAGCCGCCGGGCACGAGAGACCGGTCGCGCGGGTTGCGCGTCGGTCCGAAGGCGGAGTTCTCGCTCGAGGAGCCCATCGCGAACTCGTCGAGGTTGGTCTTGCCCACGATCACGGCGCCCGCCGCGAGCAGCCGCTCGACGACGGTCGCGTCGTACGGCGAGCGGTACGACTCGAGGTATCTCGAACCCGCGGTCGTTGGCAGACCGCGGTACGCGATGTTGTCCTTTACGGCGACGGGAACGCCCGCGACCGGGCT
>WJLY01000198.1 GCA_014728245.1 Candidatus Effluviviaceae Genus IV sp. | reverse complement strand
GTTGTTTCCCGAGGGCTCGCCGGAAAGGCTGGAAAGGCTGTCCGCTTCGGCGAGAGATGCACGGGCGTCGAGGCCGATGTAGAAGTTGGCTGGGATAGACACCTCCTCCGTGAACACGACCTTGACCAGAAACTCCTCGCCGTCGTCGTGCCACAGGTTGCGCCCGCACTCGTAGCCAAGAACCTTGCACCCCCTTCGATGGCGCACCTTCCAGAAGGTCGACAGGCCGCTCTTCCCATAGCGATCGAAGTTGCGGCGGATCTGGTCTCTGATCTGCGGAATGAGAAGGAACTGCATCAGTCACCTCCGAACTCTGCGACCTGCGCTGGCAGGCCGAAGGCAGCGACGGCTTCGACTGTCGCCGCGGAAAACGTGATGAAGACATCCGTGACCTCCACATCCGGCGCGACTCCGGACTCCAGGTCGGTCTCCAGGAACGAACCATCTTCCGTTGAGATGGTGGTGTCGGGTGCGATCCCGACCTCCAGAGAGTCCGATGGGCGACTGCGGTCGCTGTCGCTGACAAGGACGTCGGGAGCGACTCCGACCTCCAGGGAGTCGAGTGGGGTGTCCGGATTCGGGTCCAGGTCCTGGTACGCACCAGGGGTGGCCATGAGCGAGAGATCGGTATAGTCCTCCGTGACCTTCGCCCCGAGGAGGGAGTCGGTCACCAGAACATCAGGGGCCACGCCGATCGTCAGGAGGTCAGACGTCGAAGGTGCCGTGGAGAACGTCCCCCCACCAGTCGACTGGAACCGGAGGACCCCATCACTTCCGACGGTGACGCTGGAGGCGATTACCGCCGCTCCCTGGTAGACGTCGTACGATGCCTGGGCCATGTCACAGACCGCGTGCTCGACCGTGTTCGAGCTCGTGATCGAGTACTCGAAAGCCGACCTGGTCGACTCCGAGTCGGCGAACATGACGACGTAATCGGTTTCCGTCGCATCCCTCTTGTAGTGAGCCCCCTCCAGGCTGTTGGCCGCGTCGACCACCTTGTCGCAGGTGTAGACGCTATTGCTCTCGTCGTCGACCTGGCAGGCAGCGAGGAAGTTGGCCGAGGCGGCACCGACGTCGGGCGTCGCCTCCAACATGTAGGCCCCGACGAGCATTGCCCCGCCGTCGTCGTCCTTGAGCTGTGTCCAGTCATCACCGGGGACCCCGGACCCCATGACGGACCCGTCGGCGTATTCGCTCGCGAGCGAGTTGTCGTCGTAGAGTTCCCACCCGCTCTTGTTGTCCTCGTAGGCCGTGTAGGTCGTACCGTCGACGGTCGTGGTGCGCATGGTGCCACCACGCTCTGTGATCGTGATCGCTCCAGGGCCCCAGAGGGAAACGTGGAACATGCCGGTGGTCCCGGGGTAGGCACGCCCGTTGTACGGGTCCGTGCCGGCAGTCGCCCCAGGCCCATGAGGCTTGTTCGTGATCTTGATCGTGGCCTTGCCGCTGTTGGCGTACTCCGCCTTGTTCCAGGCGTCCTCACCCCCGAGGGTGAACGCCTCGCCGCTCGAAGGGCTCGTGATCGTGCGCGTGCCGGAGATCTCTGCCCGGTACGAATAGGCGAGAGTCCAGCGCTTTCGCACGTTCTCGGGGGCCGTCCCCCTGCTTGTCGTCTGGCACGTCAGGCGGTCGTAGATGACGAGGACGTCGTCCTTCTCCGTGTTCGAGTTGGGGAAAAGAACGTAGCTCCTCGTGCGATTCGAAACCGCGCTGTTGTAGCAGAGGGTGTGGTCGACCTTGACGTAGTGGAAACCCGAATCGTTCTTACGAGCGACGATTCCCCGACGATACTTCGAGTAGATCGTGGAGAGGCGAGAGTAGTCGTCGTAGTCCTCCATGTCTTCCCACAGCGAGGCCGTGGGAGATGCCGGATCGGTGACAATGAGGTCCGCGCAGCGCTGCGCTCTCGCGCTGCGCATCTCCGCCTCTCGGCCGTGGATCAGCGGGCCGTGTTTCCAGAGGAAAAACGACCGGTTCCGGTCGAATGCCGCGGGACCCTGGGCGTGACCGTGGATCAGGTACTTGTAGGCGCAGATGCCAAGATGCAGGTCCGCTTCGCCATCCCACCCACTGCGGAAGATGAAGGTTCCCGCGTTCTCGAAGTACTTGTACTTCGCAAGCCCGAGGGACGACGGAGAAGCGGCGGTCTCCTTCTCTGTCAGCAAGAGCCAAGGAAAAAGCTGTTCCGAATACTGCTCGGCCCCCTCGGTAAGGCCGTGGTTCTCCTGGAGCCAGCGCGCGAGCTGCAGCATGGAGGTCATGCTGTTTCTCTGGCAGGCGCGGAGGCTCATCCCGAGAACGCGCGCTCTGTTGTCTCCGCCGGGCGCTGCGAGTTCCTTCAGTCCTCGGCTCCACCCCTTCCTCTGGCCGAGCGGCATGCAGCGTCCGTCGAGGCCCGGCCCCTCTGGGTCATCGGAGCCCGTGTTGTCCGAGTGGATGTAGACGTTGTACGCGTACCACTGGACGTGGTTCTTCGCCCACCAGGCCTCGATCGTGGCGTCCGAGTTGTCAACGAAGGGGTCAAACCCAGAAGCCGTACCGAGCGGATCGAGCTTGAGAAGCATCCCCTTCTCGTGCCATTCGTAGTGCCCGTGCTCGGTATAGCCGCCCTCCTCTTTCGCGTAGAGGTTGATCGCGTTCATGCGACCATCCCCGTCCTGGAGCATGGTCAAAGAGATCTGGTTCAGCCCCCTCTGGCAAGCGTGCTTGTGCCAGCTACTGGTGCTCGACAGGTGGACAGCGATCGCCATGTGCCAGGCGAAGTCGACCTCCCAGGCCTGAGAGGAATAGAGGTCATCTCCTGCTTCGATGTCCGATTCGAGAAGCACGTCCACCTGCTCTGCGCCCCAGTGAGCGAGCTTCGCCTTCTGAGCGGCCGACATCCGGCTGAAGGCCCAGTCGAACGCTCGGGCGAAGTTCGTCTGGTCGGTGAGCATCTGGTAACCCGACTTGTCTGTCGGCAGGTTCCTGGGGACGATTTCGCCATCGGCAAGGCGCTCCATCTCCGAGATCGCCTTGTCGAGATACTCATCTGTGGTGTGCGTAAGAGTCTGGCCGCATGCTCCAAGAAGGCCGACCAGAGCAAGGACATCGAACTGGTAGCTCTCCCCGTTGTTTTTGTTCTTGTTTACGCCCGACGAGTAGAGGCTGTCCGCGAGGTTGATGATGATCTGCCAGCAGGCTTCGCTCGTTGCCGACTTTTCGTAGACCGTCGCCCCGGGCCCCGACTGCATGCGCGTCTGGAAGGCAGACAGCGTGGCCGACGTGACGTGCATGCGCGGATGGTTCGACTCGCTCGTCAGTAGCCCGTCGGCTTCGTAGTGGACGCTGTATTCACTGGAGCCAACATCAGAAGCGGGCACCGACGTGGAGGCCGAGACAAACCTCGGATTGTTCCAGAAGTCCTCGAAGCAGTCCGGGAGAGCGGTCGCCTGCTGTATAAGAGCGGTATCGCCAGACACCAGGTCGAACCCGTCCACGTCTGATGGCACGCCCGACCAGAAGTTCGTCCCCGACCCGACAGCGTCTGTCGAGAAGACGTTCCCGCTGTTTGTCCCGGTCACGTAGCTGTTGACATTTCGCGCGACGATGCTGCTACAGCCGGGGGCCCACACCGCGTTGTTCTCGGTGTTGACCTCGATCGACTCGTTCGCGTGGATGCACCGCGCGACCTCGGCCGAGCACGAGCTGTCACCGTCCACAAACGCGCTGTTGTGGTATACCGAGTAGTCGTCTGGCGGATAGCCGTTCGCCTGCTGCGCGTCGGCCTTGAAGTAGTGGAGAGTGACGTTTCGCGATCCACCCCCCTTGGCGTTGAAC
>WJLY01000197.1 GCA_014728245.1 Candidatus Effluviviaceae Genus IV sp. | reverse complement strand
GGCTCTTCTCGCCTTCTCGCCGAACCAGATGCGCCGGAAGTCGTAGTCGACGTCGCGCAGGTTCCCCATCGACTCCGCCCTGATGCAGCAGAACCAGACGTCCCCGTCGGGCGCCATCTGGGCGGATGCGACGCCCGCGTAGCACGGGATCGTCCTTGCGCCGGTCTCGAGGAACCTCTTCACCATCTCGTAGTACCGTATCCTGAAGGACTGCGTCACTTTCGATATGCCGGAGAAGCTGCCCGCCCGTATCTTCTCTATCAGGAAGTCGATCGCACCAGCGTAGGCGGCCGGCTCGGGAGTGATCGCCGCGCCGACCGTGCCCAGCTCGACGCGTTCCTCCGCGACCTCGGTTATGAACGAGTCGGGCGCGAGTTCCCTCTGCACGTATCTGTAGACATCGGGAATCCTGTCCACGTTGTGGACCGACACCACCGTATGGACGCCCAGCGTGAGGTTCTCCGCGTCGAGCTTCCTGAGACCCTCGTAGGTCGCGATCGCCTTCTCGAACCCGCCGGGTACGCCTCTGATTCTGTCGTGGCGCTCTCCAACCTCGTCGAGCGACAGGTTGACGATGATCTGCGCGCCCCGGCAGCGTCCTGCGATCTCCTCCACCATGCCGGGGATCCGGCCGGACAGTAGCCCGTTCGTGGGGATGTTTATGATCCCCGGGCGGTTCCTCCGCCACGCGCTCTCGCAGATCCGCGGAAGGTCGTTCCTCAGGAAAGGCTCTCCGCCGCTCATCGTGAACCAGTACGGCGCCCGCCCGAGCGAGGCGAATACGCGGTCGAACTCCTCCGCGTCGAACTCCCTTCCGCTCTCTTTCTCGTAGACCTTGCAGGTCAGGCAGCGGGAGTTGCAGCGGTAGGTAACGCCGACTGTCAGGTTGAGGGGCAATAGCCTGGGCCAACCCGTGGCGCGCATCGACTTGTAAAGGGGAACTGCCGCGAGTACGCCAATCATGAACCGATCTCGTCGTGCGGGCCGGCGCTGTCCTCAGAGGCCGTCAGGCGGACTCGCCCTTCGGGCGCCCGCGCGTTGTCGCCCGGCCGGCCGCCCGGGCGTGCCTCAATTCGCAGCGAGGCTAACCGGCGTCCAGACTTTTCGTCGACTCGGCTATGTCCCACGTGTACGGGTTCTTCTTGAAGACATGGTAGTCCACGACGCCGAGAAGCCTGCCGAGAAACTCCAGAAACACGCCGCCGGCCGTCCAGATCACGTTCCTGGGCTTCCATTCCAGATCGTCTAGGAGCACCGAGAGTATGCCGCCCACGTTCTTCGTCGACACCTCGTAGTCCTGCTCGCGCTCGAGCCATATGTGCCCCGCGTATATCCTCCGTCGTTGCCGCAGGAAGTCGCGGACGTTGGAGGCGCCCTTGTTCCTGACCACGGCGTCCGGCACGTAGCGCAGCGTCTGTCCGTGCTCGGCCACGATCGCCTCGATGCTGGCCTCGTCGACGGCCGTGTCTGATGGAATCGCCCGCACGTAGGAACGGAAAGCGACCATCTCACCGAGCTTCGGCGACTTGAGCGCCAGCTTGTGGTGGAGCCTCCAGAGCATGTGAACGACGAATCCCATGAAGGTATCGGGGTCGTCGACGGGCACCGGACGCGCTCCGGTCATGCCGACCGCGTCGTCGGAGAACGGCGACAGCAGGCGCTCCACGCAATCGGGATTGGGCAACGTGTCTCCGCTCTCGAGCACGAAGACGTCGCCCTCCGCCTCGGCGAGGAACAGGTTGATCGCGGAAGCCTTGCCCTGTCTCGATTCCTGGCGGATGAGCCTTATCCGGTCATCCCTCTTCGACCAGTCCGAAGCAATCTCGTCGGTGCCGTCGGTCGACCCGCTCGAGACGACGACTATCTCCGAGATCTCGGCGTTCTCGAGATCCTGCGTGGTGAGCGCCTCGAGGAGCTTCCCGATGTTCCTCTCCTCGTTGTAGACCATCACACCGACGCTTGCGCGCAACATGCAACCTCCGTGACGTCACAGTCCGGTGGCGAGTCGCTCACTCAGGACAACGGGGAGTCCCTCACGTTCGATTCTCGCGCCCGCCTCTCTGAAGTCGTACGGGACCCGCACGATCTCGATCCTCTTCTCTCCCGCGTCCGCGACCGCGTACGACGCCCTGGGGTCGCCGTCCCGCGGCTGACCGACGCTGCCGGGATTCACGATGTACCGCGACCCGGGCGCAAGCTCGATCGTCCCCGGCGGGAGCTTTCGTACCGCGCCTTCTCTCTGCTCGAAGAAACACGGCTCGTGCGAGTGACCCAGGAAGCAGAGATCGCCCTCGAACGCCGCGAAAGCTTCCTCGGCCTCCCGCTCCTCGAGGACGTAGGTCCAGGAGCCTGGCTCCGCCGGCGATGCGTGCACGAGCAGAGCGCCCTCGTAACGCTCGGTCAGGGGGCACCCGGACAGAAACTCCCTCTCGTCGTCACCGAGCCGCCCGCGTGTCCACTCGACCGCCTCCCTCGCGTACCTGTTGAAGCTCCCGAGGCCGTTCTCGGCGACGGCACCGGCGTCGTGATTTCCCAGGACCGTGGCCTCGGACCAGTCGCGAACCGAGGAGACCGCCTCGCGCGGCTCGGCCCCGTAGCCGACAACGTCGCCCAGGCATACGGCCCGCTCGACCCCGCGCGACTTGAGCGACGAGAGGACGGAGCTTAAGGCCTCCATGTTCGCGTGGATGTCACTCAGCACCGCGTAGCGCATCGTCTTCCTCGCCGGATGAGCCGCGATGGGTCGCTCCGCGCGCTTCGCGGGCGATCTTGTCAAGTACTCCGTTCACGAACCTCCCGCACTCCTCGCTGCTGAACCTCCTGGCCGCGTCCACGGCCTCGCTTATCACGGCGCCGACGGGAGTGCCCGGCTCGTGAAGCAGCTCGTACGCTCCGATGCGGATGATCGTCCTGTCGACGGCGCCCATCCTCCGGATGTCCCAGTGCTCGCTTGCGGCGGAGATCGCGGCGTCGATTCTTTCCGAATCGGCTCTCACCCCGCTCACGAGCAGCTCCGCGAACTCCACCGCCCTGGGGTTCGCGTCATCCAGGCCCGGGATATCGGGCTCCGAAAGACCGGCGATCTCTTCCCTGTAGAGGAGCTTGAGCGCGAGCTCTCTCCCCTCCCTGCGGGCTCCCATGCGCTCTCTCCCCGGGAATTCTCAGTCGATCCTCGAGTACAGGTCCGCCAGCTCAAGGGCAGACCGGGCCGCGTCCCAACCCCGGTTGCCCGATTTGGACCCGGCTCGCTCGATCGCCTGGTCGAGGCTGTCAGCCGTGACGACGCCGAACGTGGCGGGTACGCCGGTTTGCATGGCCGCCAGAGCTATGCCCTTCGCGGCCTCCGCGGCCACGTAGTCGAAATGGGGCGTCGCGCCCCTTATGATCGCACCGAGGCATACTACAGCATCGAACTTCCCGGAGTCACCCATTCTTTTGGCGACCGGCGGTATGTCGAAAGCTCCCGGCACCCACACAACGCTGATGTCGTCGTCGGCGACGCCGTGGCGCCTGAGGCAATCCATGGCGCCTTCGAGCAGCCGGAGCGAGATGAACTCGTTGAACCTCGCGATCGCGATCCCGATCTTGAGTCCCTCTCCGTTCAGATTGCCTTCGAACACCTTACTCATCTTCTCCCTCCGTTCGGAGCCCCGCAGAGATGCTCTCCGAGAGCCTGTGAGGTCTCTTTCCGTCGATCTCCGAGATCTCGAGCAGATGCCCGAGCTTGTTCTTCTTCGTCACGAGGTAGTCCAGGTTCCTCTCTCCGGGCGCGATCTGAATCGGAACGCGCTCCACGATCTTGAGCCCGTAGCCCTCAAGACCGACGACCTTTCGGGGGTTGTTGGTCAGAAGCCGGAGGCGCCGGACACCGAGGTCACGCAGTATCTGCGCTCCGATCCCGTAGTCGCGAAGGTCCGCGGGGAAGCCCAGTTCCTCGTTCGCCTCCACGGTATCCCTGCCTCTGTCCTGAAGCTCGTAGGCCCGTAGCTTGTTGAAGAGCCCTATGCCGCGGCCCTCCTGACGCATGTAGACGAATACGCCGAGTCCCTCCTTCTCTATCGCCCTTAAGGCTTCGGCCACCTGCTCGCCGCAGTCGCATCTTCTCGATCCGAAGACGTCTCCGGTGAGGCACTCGGAGTGCACCCTCACGAGGACCTCATCCTCGGGGCCGGGATCGCCCTTCACCAGAGCGACGTGATGCATCTCGTCGACGTCGTTCTCGTAGAGGTAGAGCCTGAAGTCTCCGTAACGGCTGGGAAGCTCCGTCTCCACTACCCTGCGCACGAGCGTCTCGGTCCTCTGGCGGTACTCGATGAGCGCCCTCACGCTCACGATCAAGAGTCCGTGCCTTTCACCCATCTCCATGAGTTCGGGCAGCCGCGCCATCGTGCCGTCGGCGCTCATGATCTCGCAGAGCACTCCCGCGGGAGAAAGCCCCGCCAGGCGCGCCAGATCGACCGCCGCCTCGGTGTGGCCTGCACGCTTGAGAACGCCGCCGTCACTGGCACGCAGCGGGAATATGTGCCCCGGTCTGGCCAGGTCCTCCGGACGCGTCCCCGGCTCTACGAGAGCGCGTATCGTGGCGGCGCGGTCGTGGGCCGATATGCCGGTCGTTGTTCCGTGCACGGCGTCGACCGAGACGGCGAACGCCGTGCCCATGATCGACGTGTTGCGGTCCACCATCGGGTGGAGGTCCAGTTCGTCGAGGCGCTCTCCGGTCAGAGGCGCGCAGATGAGCCCCCTTCCCTCCCTCGCGATGAAATTGATCGCCTCGGGCGTGACCTTCTCGGCGGCCATTGTGAGATCGCCCTCGTTCTCGCGCGACTCATCGTCGACGACGATCACGATCCTGCCGTTTCGGATCTCGCGCAAGGCCTCATCGACTTCCCTGAGTCTCTCTGTCATGACATGCTACTCCGTGAATCCCAGATCCTTCAGCCGGTCCAGCGTTATCGTGCCCTTGTCCGCGTCGGACGGCCCCCGCCGCCCCTCGATCGACTCCCGGTACTTGGCGACGAGGTCGGTCTCTATGTTGACCCGGTCTCCCCTCTCGTAGCGGAGCGCGGTCGTTGTCGAGAGCGTCTCTGGTATGAGCGAGACGGTGATCTCATCGCCCTCCACTGCTGCGACGGTCAGACTGGCTCCGTCGACCGCGATCGAACCGCGCGCCGCGACGTGGCGGAGAAGCTCGCGCGGGAGCCTGAGCGCAACGTCGCGGCCGTTGGCCGTCTTCGTCACTCTCTGGACCGATGCCACTCCGTCGACGTGCCCTGTGACCATGTGTCCGCCCATTCTGTCCCCGACCTTGAGCGCCCGCTCCAGGTTCACCTCGTCTCCGGTGACAAGATCGCCGAGAGTCGTCAGGGACATCGTACGCTCGAGGGCGTCGGCTTCAAACGTATCGCCCGAGCGGCCCGACACGGTGAGACAGACTCCGTCGACCGACACGCTCTCCCCGCGCTCGAGCTCCACGGCGAAGGGCGCGCGTATGGAGAGGCGTCCCGAGCCGCCTCTCCTCGCAAGACGCACCACCCTTCCCCTGGCCTCGATGATCCCGGTGAACATCTGCTTCCCTTCCCTCCGCGCTTCCGCGCGCCGTCGGCGCCCGGCGTACCGGACGCCGGCCTCGAAGCCTCTACTGCCCTGGCGCGCCGTTCGAAGCCGCCGCGGCGTCTGCGGCGCTCACTTCCCGACGTCGATTTCGGCCTCCAGCAGGAGGTCGCCGCCGATCTCTCGCCAGCGCACCGCCCGGAGCCCCCGCCGGGTCGAGAGTTCGGCCGGGAGCTGCCCCAGTGTTGCGCCCCCCGATGCGCCGTACAGCACCGGGCAAACGAAGAACGCGATCCGGTCCGCCAGCCCCTCGCGGAGAAGCTCCGTGGCCACCGCGGGCCCGCCTTCAGCGAGCACGTACAGACGGCCCTTCGCGGCCAGCTTCCTCAGCACGGCGTCGAGATCGACCCCGCGCTCGGTGGCTCCGAACCGCCAGACATCGACGCCCAGAGCGCGCAGTTCGCTCTCGCGCTCCTCGTCGGCGCGATCTCCGCAGGCGATGATGGTCCTGGCCTCCGACGCGGTCGAAACCACCCTGGATTCAAGCGGCGTGCGGAGGCTCGTGTCGAGTATCACGCGAGCGGCCTGTTTCGCGCCGGCGCCCGGTCTCCGGTCCGTGAGAAGCGGATCGTCCGAAAGCACGGTCTCGACTCCGACCATCACGCTGTCGGCCTCTCCGCGCATCCTGTGGGCCAGCGCCCGCGATGCCTCGGAGCTCGTCCACCTCGGTCCGCCCGGGGGCGGCGCCACTCTGCCGTCGAGCGAGAGAGCGAGCTTGAGAAGGACCGAGGGGAGCCCGACCTCGCGGCTGCGAAGGTAGCCCGCGTTGGCCCGTGCCGCCTCCTCCGCCAGTACGCCCTGCCGGACAGCCACCCCGGCCCGTCTGAGCGTCGCGAGTCCTCTTCCACAGACGTCGGGGTTCGGGTCCTTCAGCGCGAAGACCACTTCCCGGACGTCCGCGTCCACGATCGCGTCGGTGCAGGGCGGCGTGTTGCCCCAGACGCAACACGGCTCGAGCGTCACGTAGAGCGTCGCGCCCCGCGCGAGTTCGCCGGCTTCCGCGAGGGCCACGACCTCCGCATGGGCGGCACCGTAACGAGCGTGCCACCCGCGCCCGACCACGTTCCCGTCGCGAATGACGACCGCGCCGACCAGGGGATTGGGGCTGACGGATCCCCTGCCGCGCTCTCCGAGCGACAGGGCCTCGGACATGTAGCGAGCGTCTTCGGCTTCGCCGCCGCGGTCCGCGCCCGCACGCGAGCCCGGGCGGGCGTCCGCCTGCTCTGCGTGGTCCCGGAACGCCGGGACCGGTTCCGCTTCCGTTCGATCTCTTGTGCGTCCAGACATATGAAAACGCCCCGAAAGACACCTCCGGGGCGCACGTCACCTGCAACACCGCTTCGTTCCCTCTCCCGTCCAGACTCTCACTGTCGGCGCCTGAATCACACAGGCTCTGCGGAAATGTCCGCTCGCGGGCTATCACCGCCGGTGGGGAGTTTCACCCCGCCCCGAAGGAACACTTATTCGTATGTGTACTCAATCTTACTACCGAGAAGCACCCCCGTCAAGCGGTTGCGTTGTCGTCGGCGTGCGCGCCGGGCCGACTGCCTCATCCCGGCGCTTCCAGGAGGCCGCGCCTCACAGCCCGGCGCGTCAGCCCGGCCGCGCCTGTCAGGCCGACGAATCGCTCACGCCGCGCCTTTCAGTCTGCGTTATCGCTCAGGCCGCGTTGGCAGGGGACTCCCCGCCC
The DNA here is from genome assembly GCA_014728245.1 of Candidatus Effluviviaceae Genus IV sp. Classification (GTDB taxonomy): domain Bacteria; phylum Joyebacterota; class Joyebacteria; order Joyebacterales; family Joyebacteraceae; genus WJLY01. The sequence goes on along the minus strand of WJLY01000197.1, from coordinate 1,357 downwards.
GCGGCTCCGACGAGGGCGTCCGCGAAGGGCCCCGGCTCGAAATCGGCCAGGTCTTCGATGTTCTCGCCAAGTCCGACATATCGGACCGGTATGCCGAGCTCGCGCGCGATGGCGACGACGATCCCTCCCCGCGCGGTCCCGTCCAGCTTCGCGAGGACGATGCCGGTAACGCCGAGGGCCTCGTCGAACAGCTTCGCCTGTGCGACGGCGTTCTGCCCCGTGTTGGCGTCAAGCACCAGGAGGACCTCGTGCGGCGCCCCCGGCATCCGCTTCCCGAGGACGCGTTTGATCTTCTCTATCTCGGAGATGAGGTTCTTCTGCGTGTGAAGCCTGCCCGCCGTGTCGACGATCAGCACGTCCGCCTTGCGGGCGGCGGCCGCGTCGAGCGCGTCGTAGGCGACCGACGCAGGATCGCCCCCGTCGTGGCCGCCCACGAGGTCGGCCCCGCTTCTCTGGGCCCACACGGTGAGCTGCTCGCCGGCTGCCGCGCGGAACGTGTCCGAGGCCGCGAGCACAACCCTGTTCCCTCTGGCCACGTGCCTGTGGGCGAGCTTGCCTATGGTCGTGGTCTTGCCTACACCGTTCACGCCGACGACCATTATCACGTGCGGCGGGTGCCCGTTATCGACGGGCGGCCCGTCGGCCGCCTGCTCGAGGATCTTCTTCACTTCGTCGGCGAGCGCGCTCGCGATCGTTCCCGCGTCATCGGGCGCGTCTCCGCGGTCCCTGCGGACGCGGAGCGAGTCTACCAGGTGCAGCGACGTCTCCACGCCGACGTCGGCCGCGATGAGCGTCTCCTCGATCTCCTCCAGGGCGGTCTCGTCCAATCCTCCGCCCCGTCCTAGAGCGCTCTCTATGCCGTCCTCGATGGCCCTCCGCGTCTTGGCGAGGCCCCTAAGCAGGCTGGTAAACGCCCTCTTCACTCCCCACCTCCGCGCCCACGGCGTCCAGTCGCACCGAGACGACCTTCGAGACGCCCGACTCCTCCATCGTAATGCCGTAGAGAAGGTCGGCTGCCTGCATGGTCGCCTTGTTGTGCGTGATGATCACGAATTGCGTACGCTCCGAGAAGTCGCGGAGCATCCTGATGAAGCGCCCCACGTTCGAGTCGTCGAGCGGAGCGTCCACCTCGTCGAGAATGCAGAAGGGCGAAGGCTTCACCAGGTAGATGGCGAAGAGGAGCGCGATTGCGGTCAACGCCCTCTCGCCCCCCGAGAGCAGGCTCAGCCTGCCCAGCCGCTTGCCCCGCGGCGAGGCGACGATCTCGATCGCCGATTCGAGAGGGTCTGCCGGGTCCGTGAGCCGCAGGTCCGCCTCACCGCCCTGGAAGAGGCGCTGGAAGGTCTCGATGAAGTTC
>WJLY01000196.1 GCA_014728245.1 Candidatus Effluviviaceae Genus IV sp. | reverse complement strand
GTCTACGACCGCGTCGCGCTGATCGTGGCCGCGTTCATGGCGGGACTGGTGATAGGCGGGAGAATCGGCGTGGCCGCGTCGAGGTCCGGGTGGCGTCTCAGGGAGTTCGTCCTGCTTCAGGCGGGGATGGCGGTCGTACCGTTGGGGCTCTGGAAGGCGATCGCCGGCATCTCGGAGCTCGGCCTCTCGGCACTCGCCACGTGGGCAGGCGCCTTTCCGCTGATCGTCGTAGGCGCCGCGGTCCTGGCCGGGATCCAGTTCCCGCTCGCGGCGAGACTGTGCCTGAAGCATGCGGACGAGGCGGGACACCTGGGCGGAAAGCTCCACGGAGCCGACCTGGCCGGCGCCGCCGTGGGGGCGACACTCACGGCGGTATTCCTGCTCCCTGTCCTGGGCTTGAGGGAGGCGATGGCCTCCCTGGCGCTTCTGAACGCGGGCGCTCTCACGGCGCTTCTGGTCTCGGCGGCGCTCGCCCGGCGCGCATGAGAGAGGGGCGCCCGTGTGTGGCGCCCCTGCTCGACTTCGTGATCTCAGCCCGCGCGCCCGTCGGATGCGGCAAGCGCGTCCCTCGAGGGCCGTCACCGCGCCGCGACCGAAGGACCTACCTGAAGAGAGCCTTGATCGATCCCCAGCTCTTCTCCTCGACCGGCGTGTCCTCGCAGCCTATTCCCCACGCTCCTATGTCGGTTCCGCCCTCTCCAAGACCCACGAGGGGCGACGTGTCGTACAGGCGGTAGTTGTATCGCGTGGTGCCCTCGAGATCGCAGTAACGGGGGTCGACCGACACGTTTCCGTCGTCGCCGGTCGGGTCGGTCAGTCCGAAGTAGTCGAGCGAATCGCCTCCCGCCCTGTCGTTCCAATAGGCGTTGCAGTATTCGACGGAGATGGTGGACAGGTACGAGCGGACGCCGTTCTTTCCGTTGTGCGTGATGCTGCAGTTCGAGAGCGTAGCCGCCCCGCTGTATGCGTAAACACCGTGGTCGAAGTTGCTGACTATGGTCGAGTGGTCGATCAGGACAGGCGCCGAGTTGCCGTAGATGTAGACCCCGTGGTGGTCGCAACGCGCGATCTCGACCCCCTCCAGGGACGGAGTCGAGGGCGCGGTGTCGCTGCGGACGACCAGACCGCTGGAAACGTCCGCGATGCTCACGTCCACGATCGTCGGACTCGCGGCGTCCAGACAGCAGATGCCCGCCACGAGCGACCGTCCGTCGCCGTCCTCCTCCGGGACGGCTGACCGGCCTATGGCGCCACGTATGTTCAGGTCCCGGATCACGGCGTCCGCTCCCACGTTCATGCACAGGATCCCGTAGTCCGCTCCCGTCTGGTCGATCTCCACGTCACGGCGGTCGCTGCCCATGAGCACTACCCCGTCCTTCATCATCACTACCGCGGACCGCCGGCCAAGGTAGGTGTCGTAGAAGCTGACGCTGTCATATACGCCGGGCTTGACAAGCACGGTGTCGCCCGCCGACGCGAGGCTCATCGCCTCGCTGATCTCGGAGATACCGAGCTCTGAATCGGGGACCTCATAAGTATCCGCCCAGGCCAGGGCGGCGATGCCCAGTACCAGAGCGATCAGGAATAAACGCATCCGCTCCTCCTTCTTCGATCCGTCACTCGTCGGATCGCCCGAGGGGGGTCCAGATCATTCTTGGTCACTGCCTCAACTCTAGGGCACGCGAGCGCGAGTGTCAACACTCACTTGCCCCCGTAGACTCCCGGGATGGGCGCTCCGCATTCCCTGCAGCGTCCGTCTTCGAACCCGGCCGTCTCCACGGAATAGCCCACGCGCCTTATCAAGACGCTTCCGCACTCCGGGCAGTACGTATGCGAAGCCTGATGTCCCGGGACGTTGCCGATGTAGACGTAACGCAGCCCCGAGTCGAGGGCGATCGCGCGCGCCCGCTCGAGGGTCTCGATCGGCGTGGGCGGTAGATCTGTGAGCTTGTGCTGCGGATGGAAGCGGGAGAAGTGCAGCGGTACGTCAGCTCCGAGGTTCTCCCGGATCCATTCGCACTCGCGCCTGATCATGTCCGGGGAGTCGTTCCGGCCGGGGACGACGAGCGTCGTGATCTCCACGTGGACGCCCTCCTCCCGGAGTATTCTGAGCGTCCGAAGAACCGGCTCGAGCGTGCCCTCGGCCATCTCGCGGTAGTACTCGTCGCTCATCCCCTTGAGGTCGATGTTGGCCGCGTCCAGATAGGCGCACAGTTCCCTGAGCGGGGCCTCACTGATGTAGCCGTTCGAATGATAGACGTTCCGCAGACCTTCCTCCCGGGCCAGCTTCGCGCAGTCGAGCATGTACTCGTAGAAGACCGTCGGCTCCGAGTAGGTGTACGCGATGGAGGGGGCGCCGCTCTCAAGGGCGGCATCTACCAGCCGACTCGGCGGAAGGTCGTAGCTTCGGAGGTCCTCCGGCCGGGACTGAGAGATCTGCCAGTTCTGGCAGAACTTGCAGTCGAGGTTGCAGCCAGCCGTCGCTATCGAGAACGCCGTGGTCGTGGGAAGGAAGTGGTAGAAGGGCTTCTTCTCGATCGGATCGACGTGCACGGCGCAGGGGTTCCCGTACGTCAGCGTGTAGTACACGCCGTCCCGGTTCTCCCGCACTCCGCAATGGCCCCGTCCGTCCGGCGGCACGACGCACTCGCGCGGGCAGAGGGAGCACCT
>WJLY01000195.1 GCA_014728245.1 Candidatus Effluviviaceae Genus IV sp. | reverse complement strand
GTCGCACACATACGCCCCGCCGTTCAAGGACGTCCCGCCCGACTCCGGGACGGTAGCCGTCTACGTGCCGCCCGAGACGAAGGGCGGCCGATCGACGCCCCGGACTACGGGCGAGACCGCGGTCGCCGATAGCATGGCCTCCGCGGTCTCCGATTCCACGACCTCAGCGGTAGCCGATTCCACGGCGTCGGCGGTGGCCGATTCGATGGCCTCTGCGGTAGGTGATTCCACGGGGTCGGCGGTGGTCGATTCCAAGGCTCCCGCGGCGGCTGATTCCACGGCGTCGGCGGTGGCCGATTCGATGGCCTCCGCGGTAGCTGATTCCACGGGGTCGGCGGTAGCCGATTCCACGACCTCCGCGATAGCGGACAGCGCGGCGTCGCGACCCACCGTGGACACCTGCAGCGAGATGATCTGCTTCCGTCAACCGTCCAGATTCGAGGGGAGCTTCACGCGCCCCTGGACTCCCTTTTCGAAAACGCCTCGCGGGGGACTGGGACCGAGACGCATCGAGCCGCCGGCGGAAGTCGACAGGAGTCTGCCCTTCGAGCGTCACACGGAAGTGGATCTTGACGCGAGGCTGGTCGTGGTCGAGATCCGGGCCGGTGACCACCTCTCGTACGCGTCCTACGTCTCGGACATGGGAGCGTACCTGGCGACCAGGAGCAGACTGGCCGCCGGGAGCAAGTGGAGGCATGTCGCTCTGGAAAACCTGCGCAGGCAGGAAGCCGTGGGCGGCCTTTTGGACATCGACATTCCGATGCCGCTCCCGGGACCGTTCGTCAGGGCCATCGGGCCGGGCGCGAACCTCAAGGTGCGCGGAAGCGAGAGAATCACCTTCGGAGGGCAGACGAGCTACGTCGTTGATGCGCTCGAGTCCGAGTCAGGTGAGGCGTCGCGTTTTCCTCAGCTCGACATGGAGCAGCAGCTCAACGTGAACCTCGAGGGAACGATAGGCAGGAAGATCCACGTCTACGTCGATCACAGAAGTGGCGGCGACACGTTCGGGAGCGACAAGGCCAACCAGATCCGCGTCCGGTACGAGGGAGACGAAGACGAGATAATCCAGCGAATCGAGCTCGGTGAGGTCAACCTATCCCTCCCGGGCACGGAGTTCGTGAGTTACAGCGGTCACCACGAGGGCCTCTTCGGCGCGAAGATGACGAGCAAGATCGGGAAGCTCGACGTCGTGACGATCGCGAGCAAGGAAGAGGGCAAGTCGGCGGGCGCGAGCTTCGTCGGCGGGTCGGAGTCGGAGTCGCTCGAGCTCGACGACATAGACTACGAGCGCTACACGTTCTATGCCCCCGACAGCGACGTGCTCAAGACGAACGAAGAATTCTCTTCGCTCAAGGTCTACATCGACGACAGGGACGGCTCGAACGACATAGAGACCGGCGCCGTGCCCGGAAGGGCGTTCCTGTACGCGCCGTCGGACACGAGCGCGCCCGAGCCGCCCTATGACGAGCCGTACCAGATCGGCCGCTTCGACGAGCTGATCGAGCTGGAGGACTACGTGATAGCGCGTAGTCAGAACAACGTTCAGGTGGGCATCATCGAGTTCCTTCGACCGGTCGCCGCCAGCAGCGTCATAGCCGTCAGCTACACGACGACCGAGGGGCGGGTCGTCGGCGGGATGGGCCAGGACGGAGCGCTGCGCCTCAAGATGATCAAGAAGGACGGGGGCATACCACAGGACTGGGCGCCGATACGCAACCACGAGCTCAAGAACGTCTACGACCTGGGATCCGAGGACATACCCGAGGAGGGCTTCGAGCTGACGATCAGGAAGCGAAGCTCGACCGGCGAGGACCCGGACGTGAACGAAGACGGCGTACCCTACCTTCAGATCTTCGGGCTGGACACCGAGGACCTCTCCGGGAACCCGACCCCGGACAACATCGTGGACTACGAGCGCATCGACTTCGAGCGAGGCTATCTCCTGTTTCCTCACTACACGCCCTTCTGCCCGGCCTACGACGAAACGACCAACTTCTACTACCCGGCCGGGTCGAGCGCATACACGGAGTACGCCAGCGAACTAGACCCCAAAAACTGTCTGGTCTACTCGAAGGACTCGTTCGACCCGAACGACGACATCTACTACATCCAGGTCAACTACGACCGGCCGAAGACGACCTTCAGCCTGGGGCACATAAACATCATCGAGAACAGCGAGGTCGTGAGGGTCAACGGGGTGCGACTCACGCGGGGCACCGACTACACCATCTACTACCCCGCCGGACAGCTCACCCTGCTGGCCGAGGAGGCGAAGGATCCCGACGCGAGGGTCACCGTCGACTACGACTACAAGCCGTTCGGTATAGGCGGCGAGAAGACGCTTCTGGGAACGCGGGGCGTTTACAACTGGAGCGAGAACATCCAGCTGGGGACCACCTGGATGTACCAGAGCAAGGGCACGGCCGAGGACAGACCGAGACTGGGCGAGGAGCCCTCGCGGACGATCGTCGGGGACGTCAATCTGACCGCGGACTTCGCGCCGGAGTTCATGACGACAATGGCCGACGCGATCCCGTTCGTCGACACCGACGCTCCCTCGCATCTCGAGATTTCGGGAGAGGCGGCGGTCAGCATACCTGAACCCAACACCAAGGGCTTCGTCTCGATCGACGACATGGAGGGCACCGAGAACGTCTCGATGCTTGGCGTGACGCGCCGCCTCTGGGTCCCTTCGAGCGTTCCGGTGGACGAGTTCGGCGAGCCCGCGGTACCGGGGTCGCTCAGGCGGTACGTCTCCTGGTACAACCCCGACCGGCTTGTCAGAAGAGGCCACCTCTTCCCGTATCTCGAGGAGAGCGAGTACGACGACATCCAGTCGGTTCTGGCCCTTTCGGATTACTACTACGACGAACCGTGGGGCGGGGGTGAGTGGGGCGGCCTGATGCGCCTGCTCTCCAAGTTCGGCAACGACTACTCCGACTACGAGTTCTTCGAGTTCTGGGTCAAGGTAGGCGAAGCGCCCGAGGACGTTGAGGGCGTGATACACATCGATCTGGGAACGATCAGCGAGGACTTCTATCCGCTGCGGGCGCCGAACGGCGAGTGGGACACCGAGGACTATGACAAGAACGGCTTCGACGCGGACGAGGACACGGGCCTGGACAACTGCTGCAGTACCGGGGAGTGTGAAAGTCAGGTCGAGGGATGCGTCGACGATACGTCTCCGACCGACGACTACGTGTACAGCTACGAGAACGCCCCGGACGACTACAGGAGGATCAACGGGACCGAGAACAACGACAGACTGGACACCGAGGACCTCAACGGTAACTACATCGCCGATCACGACAACCGCTACTGGTCGCTCGAGGTGGACCTGGAGAACGAGGACTACCTGGTCTTCGACAACATGGAATATGAAGAGCCCGACAAGCGGTCCAACTGGCGCCTGTACAGGATGCCTCTGGCGGACGCGGTGCCTGTCGGGGGAATCGCCGACTGGGAGGTCATCAAGTCGGCGCGCATCTGGTTCGAGGGCCTCGACCTGGACTCTGAGGTGGGCGACGATCCCAAGGTGATGTTCGGGTCTCTCGACATCGTGGGCAGCCAGTGGGAGCCCATGAAGATAAGAGACGAATACGGGGACCCGATCCCGGACGACGAGTTGCACGGCGAGTCTTTCAACGTGACCGCCAAGAACACCAAGGAGGACGAGGACTACGAGCCCCCGTTCGATCCCGGCGTCGACGAGGAGACGAACGTCAAGAAGAGGGAGCAGTCCCTGGCGCTCCTCTTCGAGAACCTCCGCGGAGGACACGAGGCGGCCGCAAGGAAGCTCCTCTACGCGGAGGAGAACTACACCCGCTACGGCGCGATGGAGTTCTACGTCCACGGCGGCCCGGAGACCGAGGAAGGAACGGAGTTCTTCATCCGGATGGGGGCGGATTCCCTCAACTACTACGAGTACAGCCTGCGGCTCAGGACCGACGTGGAGACGGTCGTAGACGGGTGGTACCAGGACAGGCTGTCTGACCGCAACCGGCTGAAGATCCCCTTCACTTCTCTCACCAATCTGAAGCTGGGCGAGTTCGAGGACGCGGACACGGCGGCCGTCTGGGGCGACACCGCGAGGATCGACGGCGAGAGGTTCAAGCGGGTCGGTTGGCCCTCGCTTTCCAGAGTCCGGCAGCTCACGGTCGGCGTCCGGTACGCGGAGGAGAGCGGGTTGGCCGACGCGATATCGGGTGAGGTGTGGGTCGACGACATACGTCTGACCGACGTCCGCAAGGACATCGGCTGGGCGAGGAGGACGACGATCGACGCCAGATTCGCCGACCTTGCCACGGTTCGCTTCGACATGAGGCAGGTCGACGGCCAGTTCCACACGCTCAAGCAGACCCAGGGCTCGGGACAGGACAACCTGACGTACAACATCAACGGGACGGTCAACGCCGACCAGTTCGTGCGCGCGCTCGGAGTGGCCGCGCCGGTCACGTTCACCTGGAGGAAGTCGGTCACGAAGCCTCAGTTCTCCACCGGGTCGGACGTCGTGCTATCCGACGAGCAGAGCGCGAGGGAGAAGACCGAGTCGCTCGACACCAGCGTGGCCGCGTCGCTGAAGCGAAAGCGGCAGTCGCCGAACTTCTGGACACATTTGCTCATCGACGACCTCTCGCTCCGGGGCTCGGTAGCGAACCACGAGCAGCTGTCACCGACGAAAGCCGACACGTCGAGAACGATCCGTGGAAGCATGGCCTACGGATACAATCCCTCCCGGGACGGTATCCGCATCTTCCGGGACATGAGGATCTTCCTGAAGCCCACTAGCCTCCGGTTCTCTCTGAACGGGTACGTCACGCACCGCCTGAACTACGACATCTCGTCGGACGGTGTCAAGACGAAGCGCAACGACAACTTCGACAGGAAGCTGAGCGGCGAGGGGCACATCAACTTCCAGTTGCTGGAGAACCTCAAGACATCTCACTCGGTCAAATTCGACCGCGACCTCAGTCTCATCAACCGTGAACTCCTGGGTCGCAATATCGGCACGGAGACCGACCGACGCTACACGAACGACCTCACGTTCAACGCGAGATTCGGGAGGTGGTTCGCCCCCCAGTACAGCTTCAACTCCACTTTCAGCGACGACCGACAGCCCTCGCGCAGGTTCTCGGGCAGGAGCAATCACGAGCTCCGAACGAGTTTCGATCTCAAGAAGCTTATCGGCCTGGAGCCGACCGGTGGCGCCGGGTCGCCGTCCGGCCGCAGGCCCCCCAGGGAACGTGGACGCGGCGGCGGCCGCACCGGTTCAGATCCCGGAGATGAAGCGGCGGACGACGAGCCGCCGGACGAGCAAGGAGAGGCCGTCGAGGTGGACGGGGAGGAAGAGGAGGAGCAACCGGACGAGACGCCGGGGTTTCGCGTCCTTCTCGACCCAGTGGTCAACTTTCTCCGGAGAATGGACGCCATCGACGTCCAGTACCGTCTACTTCGCTCCTGGCAGCATAATCAGGTCACGAAGGAAGACAGGTTGGAGGGATGGACCTACAGAGCGGGACTGGCCGTCGACTACGGCGGAGACCAGTGGACCGAGGAGCACAGGTTGTCGCTCGGCACGGGCGTCAGGCTCACGAACGACATCCGCCTCAAGGGAGACTACGACCGGAACGTCACCAACAAGCTTTCGCGCTACAGGGACCCCGAGACGCTGGAGTTCACAGGCGACGCCGCGCAGACCGAATCGATGAACGAGTCGACCAAAGGCTCGGTCTCGTGGTCGGGCGTGGAGAAGATCGGACCTCTCTCCTCCCTCTTCAGGTCGATAAACGCCAGAAGCGGGGTGGAGTACAAACGATCCTACTCCGGGCCGAACGGCGATCCGAACTCCCGCAGGAAGGGACTCGCGCTGAGCCCGGTCATCTCGCTCGACAGCGAGTTCAGGAACCGCGTCACGACCAAGGTCACGTGGGATCGGAAGAGCACGCGGACGTTCAATCTGACGGGAACCGGGTCCGTTACGGAAGACAAGAACTCGTCACTGAGCGTTACCCTGAACTACCGTTTCTCCGCGCCCCAGGGGTTGAAGCTGCCCTTCTTCGGGCAGAAGCTCAAGTTCGAGAGCAACCTCGACACATCGCTGACCATGCGCATGGCGTCCAATGAGACACGGACCGCGGCGACCGAAGACGGACTGACGGTCGCGGAGCCCACATCGTCGACGCGGGATCTGTCGTTCACCGCGGACGCGAACTACAGCTTTTCCAGAAACGTGTCCGGAGGCCTGCAGTTCAACTTCTCGCAGTCGAAGGATGAGAAGCAGGACCGTACCCGACGGACAATCGGTCTACACCTTACCGCGGAGTTCAAATTCTGATGCCGGAAGAAACGTCCGGAAGCGGCGGAAGAAGAGAAGGAAACAGGCGCCGTCTCGCCCGGAGGACGACTCGGACGCTCCTCGCGCTTCTCCTCGCTGTTGTCCAGCTGGCAGCGGCCGGTTGCTCGGGGAAGCCTCTCTTCGACGAGGAGCGCGCATTCGAGCTCCTGGAAGAGCAGTGCTCGTTCGGGCCCAGGCCCCCGGGAAGCGAGGCGCACGAGGCGATGCTGACGTGGCTCGTGGAGAAGGTCTCCGAAGCTACCGACCTCGTGAGGACGCAGAGGTTCACGGCGGTGTCCGACACGGGAGAGGTGCAGCTCACCAACGTGGTAGCCTCGTTCAATCCGGACGCTCGCGAGCGCGTGCTTCTCGCCGCGCACTGGGACACCAGGGCTGTGGCCGAGCGGGACCCCGATCCCACCAGGAGAGACCAGCCGATCCTCGGGGCCAACGACGGCGCGTCGGGCGTGGCCGTGCTTCTCGAGTTCGCGCGCCTGGTAGCGACGGACCCACCCGATGTTGGAGTCGACATTGTCTTCTTCGACGGCGAGGACGGCGGAGACGGAGGCGGCCTCCCGGACTGGTGCCTTGGCTCCAGGTACTACGCCTCGACAATGGGGGACTACTGCCCCCGGTACGCGGTCGTCGTCGACATGGTGGGCGATGCGCAGCTGTCGATACCCAGGGAGAGAAACTCCGCCGTGTACAGCCCCCGGGTTGTCGACGCCGTATGGGCGGCGGCCCGACGGGCCGGGTCGGTCGCCTTCGCAGACCGGCTCGGGAAGCCGATCTACGACGACCATGTGCCTCTCTTGAGGGCCGGCGTTCCCGCCGCCCTTGTCATCGACTTCGACTACGCGTACTGGCACACGCTGGATGACACCCCCGAGCGCTGCTCGCCCGCCAGCCTGGGTGAGGTGGGGCGGACCCTCGTCGAGCTCATCTACTGAGGGGTCCCCGCGCACATCCGCCGCCTTAGACCTAACCTTCTTCGCCAAGTTTTCCCTTGCACGCCGCGCGGCGTCGTGCTACTTTGTCATCGGGAAGTGGGCTGGGCGCCCACTTTTGCCGTATCATGGTCACTAGAGGGACAGAGGTGGAGAAAAGGGACGAAGAGCTGTACGGCCTGGCGCTTCCGACGGTCGAGGGGACCGGGTTCGAGCTCGTCGGTGTTGACGACGTGGTCGAGCACGGTCGCCGGGTCTTCCGCTTCTACATAGACCACCCCAGGGGCGTGGCGGTGTCGGACTGCGCGTCCGTCAGCAGGGAAATCGAGTATCTGCTGGACGCCCGGTTGGACTTCGAAGGTTCCTACGTGCTGGAAGTAAGCTCGCCGGGCCTGGAACATCCCCTGAAGCACGAGCGGGAGTACGAGCACTTCAGGGGCAGGCGTGCGCGTATCGTCCTGCACAGGCCCGTCGAGGCGGGTAACGTAGTGGAGGGCGTGCTGGGGCCGATCGGGGACGATGGAGTCGTCGTGACAACCGACAGAGGCGAAGAGATCAGACTCGATTTCGAGAACATAGCTCGCGCAAAGCTTGCGTCGTAGCAGGGACATCGTTCGGCAACGATGCGCGGGACCGCTACAGAGGGAGAGCTGGATGAACACTGGAGTTCTGGAGGCGCTTCGTCGGATTGCCAGAGAGAAGCAGCTCGACGGCGCTCTCCTCGTGGAAGCGCTCGAGGCGGGGCTCATGTCCGCCGCGCGCAAGAAATACGGGCAGGACGCGGATATCGAGGTAATCGTCGATGACGAGAACGACGTCCTTGCGGTCTACCTCCTGAAGAACGTGGTAGAGGTCCCCGAGGACTTCGATTCGGAGATGGACGTGGAGGAGGCCCGTGAATTGGACGCGGAGGCGGAGCTGGGTGACGTCATGCGCGTGGAGGTGCCTCTCGACGAGTTCGGCAGGAACGCGATTCAGGCGGCCAAGCAGATCGTCGTCCAGCGCGTGCGCGAGGCGGAGAGAGAGCAGATCTACGAGGACTACCAGGACCGGATCGGCGACATAGTGACCGGCGACGTCCAGCAGATCGAGCGTGGAGGCATCGTCGTCAACCTGGGCCGCACCGAGGCGCTGCTTCCGCCGCGAGAGCAGATAAGGAGAGAGCGTTACCGACAGGGAGACAGGATCAGGGCATATGTCCTCTCTGTGGAGAAATCGACCAAGGGACCGCAGATAGTGCTCTCGCGGACGCACCCCAACTTCCTGAAGAAGCTCTTCCGGCTCGAGGTCCCGGAGATCTATGACGGCGTGGTCGAGATCGTCGTCATCGCCAGAGAGGCGGGGGGCAGATCCAAGGTGGCGGTCGTCTCGCACGACGAGCGGGTCGATCCAGTGGGAGCGTGCGTGGGCGTGAAGGGATCGCGGATCCAGACGATCGTGAGGGAGCTGTCGGGCGAGAAGATCGACATCGTGCCCTGGAACCCCGATCCGTCCGTGCTCGTGAGCCGCGCCCTCAATCCCGCGAAGGTCTCCAGAGCGCTCGTGAACGAAGCCGATCGCACGGTGAAGGTAATCGTGCCTGACGACCAGCTCTCGCTGGCGATCGGACGGGGAGGACAGAACGCCCGACTCGCCGCGAAGCTGAGCGGCTGGGGCATAGACATCGTAGGTGAGACCGAGCACGCGAGAGAACTCGAGATCGAGCTGTCGCAGCGAGTCGACGTTAGTGAGCTGCCGGGAGTGGGACCGAAGCTCGCGGACAGCCTTCGCGCGGCGGGCTACCGGTACGTGCAGAACCTCGACGGAGTGGCCACAGAGGACATCCTCAGGGTGCAGGGGG
>WJLY01000194.1 GCA_014728245.1 Candidatus Effluviviaceae Genus IV sp. | reverse complement strand
TGCCACAGCAGGTCCGGGACGTCGCGATTGCGAAGAGCGAAGTGACGCGGAGCGAGGCGCTCGTGGGAGCATTCGGCACTCGCGGTCTATCCGGTCCAGGCCGTCTGCTTGTCTCCCCGGGCTGCCGTCAGGACGGGACTACGCTTCCGTCCACAAGCCGTACGGTCCGGCCGGTCAGAGATCCCAGCCGCTCGTCGTGGGTGGCCACGACTATCGTCAGCCCGTCCTCCTCGTTGAGTCGACTGAGCGTGTCGTAGACCGCCTCGGAGTTCCTCGAGTCGAGGTTCCCCGTCGGCTCGTCCGCGAGCAGGAGGCTGCTGGACGTGGCGAGCGCCCGCGCGATCGCGACGCGCTGGCGTTCTCCACCCGACAGCTCTCTGGGAAGATGCGAGGCGCGCGCCTCCAGCCCGACTCTCCGAAGGAGACCCATCGCCTCGCTTCGGCCGATGGGGCTGCGCGCGAACACGGGCGGCAGCTGGACGTTCTCGAGCGCGGTGAGTTCGGGGAGAAGCAGGAAGTCCTGAAACACGAATCCGATCCGGCCTCGGCGCAGTCTCACCAGCTGGTTTTCTCCGGCAGTCGACACGTCCCTTCCGAACACGCTCAGGCTGCCGCTCGTGATTGAATCGAGACAGCCGATCAGGTCGAGGAGAGTAGTCTTGCCCGAACCCGAGGGCCCCATGAGCGATACGAACTCCCCACGTCTGAGTTCGAGATCGACCGCGTTGACCGCCACTACTGTCTCAGCCGGAAGCTCGTAGGCCTTCGTCAGTCCGCTTGCGCGTACCAGGACTTCGGCTTCACGTGCGGACGCTCGGCCGACTGACCTGTCATCGGCGTCTCGACTCGGGTGGTGCTCGGTTTCTCTCGTCATTGCAGTCGCCTTTCCGGTTTCTCCGGCTGTCAGTCGGAGCTTCTTATCGCCTCTACCGGTCTCATCGACGCGGCTCTGGACGCCGGGTACACTCCGGCCACGAGTCCGATCAGAATGGCGCCCGCTATCGCGGACAGCACTAGAGGCAGTGAGAACGCGATCAGGTTGCCGGACGGAGCGTAGGGCAGTGCTCTGCGTATGATGTGCTCCGCGGCACTGCCGCCCGCCATCGCGAGCACGGCTCCCGCCACGCCTCCGAACAGGCAGACCAGCGTTGTCTCGACCCAGACGATCCGGAAGACGTCCCACTTCGAGGCTCCCATTGCCTTCATAACGCCGATCTGCTTCGTGCGATCGAACACCGACATGAGAACGGTGTTCATGACTCCTATCACAGCGACGATGATCGCAACGGCCGCGATTGAGCTGGCGAGCGTTCTGGCCGAGGACATGAGGTTTAGTATGGTGCCTTTCACCTGCGCCATGCTCACGACCTGAATGCCAGGCTCGTCGTAGAGGTCCTCCTCGAACTGCGGGAGGTCGGACAGGTCCTTGAGCCTGATACCGATGCCGCTGATCTTCTCGGGCAGCTCGAAGATCCGCTGCGCCGTAGCCAGGGGGAGGAAGATGACGCCGTCGTCCTGAGTCCCGGTGCGCTCGAAGACACCGACCACGGTCAGCACCTTGTCCACACCGCCCACGAATATCCGGTCGCCGACCTTCCGCTGCTCCAGCTCCGCGGCCTCGTATCCGAGGATGGCCTCATCCACATCGTCGTCCGAGAACCAGCCGCCGGATTCGAACTCCATCCATGGCTTGAGCTCGAGATGCGAGTCCGCGATCCCCATGTACATGGAGATCCCGCTGTGGCCGCTTCCCTCGTCGCGCGAGAAGACGGTCGACACGAGTTGCGGGGCTATCTCGTCGATTCGGCCGTCGCGCACGATCTTCTCGTAGACGTCCTGCTCCATGTAGCGGAGGCCGCCCCCGCCCTTCAGCATGAGAGTGGCGGCCTCGTAGGGGCAGCCCTTGGCCGTCACGAGCACCTGGTAGCCCATGCGGTCTATGTCTCTTCTGAGTGCCCTCTGGTACCCGACGTCGAACGCCAGAAGGCTGATGAGGACGGCTACGGCCACGCCGACGCCTCCCACCGTGAACGCCGTTCTGATGCGCTTTCTCCGGAGCGTCTTGAGTGCGATTCGGAAGGCATTCACCGGATCTCCACCCCCTTGCCGACGATCATTACGCGCCGGTCTTCTACCTGGACCACGCCCTCCACGACGGCCGCGCGCCCTACGTGCTGTGGGATGGCGAGTCCGGAGGGCTTGAGGTCGACGTGGATGCCTACGCCACCGTCCTCGAGCGTGAACCAGCAGCCCGACGTGCACTCGGCAGTGATCTCACCCTCGACCCTGACATCCTGTCCCGCGTACTCCCCGGGCGTTTCCAGTATGGCTTCTACGCTGGTCGGCGGCCGGTCGCTCAACCCGCGCCCGTACGTCTCCGGGCTACCGTCGCAGCCGCACAAAGACGCGAGAGCGACAGCTGCGACTACGAGCGCGGTCCCGCGCAGGAGCGCGCTACCCGCCGGTCCGACCCGTGTCCCTCTTTTCGTGCGCGTTTCCACTGCCTTCGTCCCGTCTCTCATTGCGAATCTCCCTGTAGTAGCTGTTGCCGAGCATGAATTCATCCAGCAGGATGAGGTTCTTCCTCAAGCCTCTGAGAGTCGCCTCGAAGTCCTCGCGGCTCTCGTCGCTGGGATCGTCTATCGAGCTCTCTACGCGGGGGACGCCCGGAGCGTTCTCGGCCTCGCGCTGGAAATCGAGGAGCGTAAGACCGACAAACTGACTCGTGAACGCCTCGTCCGTGAACTCGTCCGCTTCGGGGGAGGCGATGCGCTGGTAGTAGAAGTCGACCACGACCCCGTCCGGATCGGTCGCGAGGATCAGCTGCATGCCGCCGTACGTCCCCTTCTGATTGACGCCGTGGACCCGGCCGATCACCTCCTCGTCCTGCAGAACCGTGTAGTATGCGTACGGCACGTCGGGCGCCTCGTACACGTCATCCAGCTCGTCCCCCAATCTGCGCTCGACCCTCGCGTAGAGCCCGTCGTCGGCGCGGTCCGCGATGGCGATGAAGTCGGTCCTGTAGTTCGTCGCCCCGGGGAAGATCCTCCTGATGTCCCGGTCCGGATCGTTCAGCGTGCAACCCACGGCGGCGCCGGCCGACGTGGCGAACGCCGCCACGAGCAGGCCGCCGACTACGCATCTGACCGCGGCTCCCTTCATGTGCGCCTCCTCTCTGTCAGCTGCCGACGAAGTACGCCTGCACGGCGCAGCGCCTCTCCCGGGCGCCACCGGTCGGCGCCAGGTCGCTGTCGGCCAGCATCCTGAGCCACCAGTGCGAGCTCACTCTGTATGAGGCCGAGAGCGACGCCACTCCGCTGCATGGCAGGTCCCGGCCAAGGTCGACGGCCCGCCCGCGGAGCTGCCCCGAGAGCACGACACGATCGTTACCGTGGACGGACCAGTCAGCCTGCAGAAGCGCCGCTGCCATCTGACTGTCTCCGTCGAGACCCCACGAAGCTTCGCCAAGGAGCGTCACGGGCCCTGCGAGGTACTCGGCATCGATGCCGAGGCGGGTCTTCTCGACCACGCCGTACGCGTAGTCGGGCGCCGGCCAGGTCCTGGCCCTGTCGGGCGTCAGGACGTCGCCGCGCAGGAGTGAGATGGCCACGCGCGGATTGCCCCTGTCGGGAGTGCTCGCCCGCGCGGTCGCCAGAAAGCTGCCGTGCGCCCGCTCGATCGCCATGCCCGAGCCGAGCTGGAGCGCTAGCCCGAGATCGAAGGGCCCGGCCACGCCGCCGTAGCCGATCCCCCAGTCCTTCTTGAAGCCGATCTCCTGGCCGGCGAGCGTCTGTAGCAGCGTGGCGTGCGTATCGGTGGCGGGTTCGAGCCCGAACTCGGGGGAGAAGTGGCCGGCTCGCAGTCTTCGCCCCAGTCCCATCCTGAGGTCGGCGACGGCTCTGTGGACCTCGAGCGCAAGCGCGTCGTCCGCGGGGCGGGCCGTGTCCCAGGAGACGCGCGCCTGCAGGTTCAGAGTGAGGAAGTCGCCTCGTTCGCTCGAGAGCCGCGCCAGCGTCTCGAACCCAATCGAGTTGCGCTGGGATCCGGGGAGTTCCCCAGACCAGCCTCCGGGCTCCGAGTACGCGGCCAGGAAGCTGGCCTCGAGAGACGAGACCGACGAGACACGCGCGGCGGCCCCCTGGGTCGGCGGAACGGTGAGGAGCGCTGAGAGGAGGAGAGGCGCGATGCGCGTCAGGCGGAGTCCGGCGACCGCCGGGTGAAGGCGCCCGGTGCGTGTTCCGCGGGGGAGGGTCTGGGTGTCGTCCCGCATGGAGCGCTCCTATCCCATGTATCTCTCGAGTACGTGCATCAGCTCCTCGGTCTTCTCCGTCGCCTCTTCGTCGGACCCGCAGCTCAGGGCTTCCGAAACGCAGTGGTCTATGTGCTTCCGGAGGATCCGCCTCGCAATGGCGCCGAGAGCGGACTGCGCCGCCTGTATCTGGTTGACTATGTCTATGCAGTAGGCGCCCTCTTCGACCATCGTGCGAATCCCCCGGACCTGGCCCTCGACTCGGGCGAGCCGGGCGAGGTTTTCCTCGTGTGTCGTCTTGTGCGCGGGCAAGCTCTCATCCTCCTCTGTGGTTGCGTGGCCTCTATTGCACAGCATATACCCCTAGGGGGTATAAGTCAAACCAAGCTCCCGGGAAGCCTCGCGGCGCGGACGACCGGGCCCCGGAAGCCGGCGCGGTCGTCGGGCGGGCTTCTTCGCGCAGTGCGCGGCACGTCGGACCGGTCACATCCGGATGTCCTGGTGGCTGCTGCGCCATTGCCCTGGGTGCCGCGCGAATGTAGACTTTGAATTGCGTATCGTGTCCGGCGTCCCGTCCCTCGAACGACCGAGGGGAGATGCGGACGTCCCGCTCACGTCTCCGGGCGCTCGAGCGACGAATGTGCTGCGCGCGGCGCAGCGTACGGAGGTAGAGACAGATGAGACTGAATCCGGGGCGGTTCGTAGTCTGGCTGGTTCTGCTCGCGATAGGGCTTGCAGTAGTTCTCGGAGTGACGATCGGGCGGGGGGACGCGAGGTCCGCCGCGGGCGCGGCACAAGCCGGGGGCGACGCCGCGGCAGAGGCAGCCGAGGGCGATGCCCGGGGTGAGGGCACAGAGGGCGAAGCCGGGCCAGAGGCGACAGAGAGCGGACGGGGGGAGGACACCGGTGCGGAAGGAGCCGATGCCGGTAGTGGAACCCATCCGGGCCGCGCCGTCTATGTCGATCAGAACTGCGCCCTCTGCCACACGGCGTACGCGCGGGGGATCGGCGAGCCGCCGGAAGACCGGGCGGACGGAGAGGGCGGCGAGGCGCCCGAGGGGGAGCCGGGAGGCCCCGGTGATCTCTCTGTGTTGGACGAGCGGTGGACGGTCGAGCTTCTTCGCCTCTACCTGGTGGACAGGGAGCCGGTCGACGGCGAGAAGCACGTGGTCGGCTTCAGGGGCGAGGATGACGAGTGGCACGCGCTTGTGGAGTGGCTGCTCTTCCCTGCAGCCCGAGCGGACACCGCCGCTTCCGATGCGCCATCCGAGACCGGATCAACCGAGGACCCCGGAAGCGGGGAGCAGCCTGTCGACTCCAGGTCGCGTTCTCGTGAGGCTCGGGAGGACAAGTGATCGCTGTCTGGATACTGGGCGTCGCGGCCGTAGTCGTCCTGGTGCCGCTCCTCTCTCTGCGTTCCTCCATGAGGACAAGAGCGACGCCGGGCCGGCGGCTCTTCACGTTCGCGGCCATGGTCGCGCTTCCCGGTCTGTGGCTGCTCGGGATGTTCGCCTTCGCGGACGTGTCCATGAGGAGCACGTCCTTCTGCCTGTCGTGCCATGAGATGAAGCCGTACGGCGCCAGCCTGACGGCCGGCGGAGAGGAGACCCTCGCGGCGGCGCACTACATGGGCGGACGATCCGATCGGGACAAGGCGTGCTACGTCTGCCACACGAAACCGGGGCTTTCCGGTTACATCGATGCCAAGCTCAGAGGCCTCCACGACGTGAGGGTGCACTACTTCGGCGAGATCCCGGAGACGCTGCGCATAAAGGGCGGCTACGACGTCAACATCTGTCTCGATTGCCACGGAGAGACTGAGAACTTCCGTGACGATCCGGCGCATCGACCCGTCATGGAGGACATCGAATCGGGAGGCGTAACGTGCCTCGATTGCCACGGTCCGGCGCACGCCGTCTCGGAGGGGGCGTCGGAATGAGCGGGTCCCGGCAGCCGGCGTCCGAGCGTATGTACCGCCGCGTGGTGCGGGCAGGGATCACGTCACAGATCGCAGGCGTCGTCGTGATGTCCGCGATCCTCTTCACCACGACTCCCATCCTGCTGACACTCAGCCTCAGCCTGGGGGTCTTCCTCATAGCGCTCGGTTTTCTTGCCTGGCTCTGGGGGGTTGTCTGGGGCCGCGCCTGAGAAAGCACACCGATCACGAGGTCGTCTGATGAGCGCGAGCGCCTGGTTGAGGGCGGCGAGGACTCCCTTTCTCTCGGCCGTGGCGGTCCCCGTCCTTCTCGGTGGGGCTCTCGCCTTTCACGAGACCGGCGTCTTCGACGGATTGCTCTTCTGCGCGACTCTGTCGGGGGGTCTTCTCATCCACGCCGGCGCCAATCTG
>WJLY01000024.1 GCA_014728245.1 Candidatus Effluviviaceae Genus IV sp. | reverse complement strand
TTCCCGACAAGCGGCGCCCTTCCCGCGCGGATCCCCTCAAGCTCGTCCCCCGCCAGCTCCTCGAACCCCGCGACCAGCGCGTCCGCGAACTCCCGGGTCATGGGCCCGCCGCTGACGGGCGAGAGGTTGACCGACCGGAACCCGAGGTCGCGCAGGTGGTCGACGGTCTCCGGCAGCGGCGCCGACTCGGGAGTCAGCGTGACGCGCGCCGCGAGCCGCATCCCCGGGAGGAGCCCGGCGATGTTCCGCTCTATCGTCGAATAGGACCCTGCGCCGGAAGGGAACCGCCTGTGCCGGTCCTGGACCTCCGCGGGGCCGTCGAGACTCACGAGCATGCTGACGTCCAGCTCGCGCAGGCGGCGGGCGGTCTCTACTTCGAGCATCGTCCCGTTGGTGGTGATGTGCATTGAGAGAGGAACGCCCCGTTCTCCGGCCCGGTCCCTGGCCGCCGCCGCGGTCTCAAGCACGAGGTCACGTTCGAGAAGCGGTTCGCCTCCAAAGAAGACGAGCGCCGCGTGGGACTCTCCCTCGGCCTCGGAGAGAAGCAGGTCGACCGCGTCGAGCGCCACGTCCCGACCCATGGCGGTCGCCCCCGCGCTGCCGCCACCGCGAAGATAGCAGTAGTCGCAGTCGAGGTTGCAGCCCGAAGTGACGTTCAGCGACAGGGAGACGACGTTCGTCGGTTCCGGCGGGACGCCGTCGAGACCGCCGCGAAGCTCGTCCGGAGCGGCGACTAACTCCAGCTCCTCGAGCGCCTCGCTCACCGCCCTCTCGCCGTGGTCCATCTGCAGGACCCTGAGCCCGGTCTCGCGCGAGCCGCCCCCGATCCACGAGAGCGCGTCGGCCGCGACACGGTCCGCTTCGAAGAAGAGACAGCTCGACGGGTCGACCACGAACACCTGAGAGCCGACCGTGAACGAGTGAGCCCGCGAACCTGTCCGGGCCGTGGCGCGCTTCTCTCCCGCCCCGGCGTCCGACCGGGTGGTCCCGTAGGCGCGGGCGCACGGCGCCCCCTCCTCCGACGAGGCCACCGCCGCCCGCCGCGATACCCAGAGGGCCGATTCGGACGCGGAGTACAGAGCCCTTCTGACGTAGTCGGCGAGCGTTTCGAGCCCCAGTTCGGAGGCGATTCCTATCGCCGCTTCGTACCTGTCGCCGATCGCCTCCACCACGGTGTCGTACGCGCCCGACGAGAGGCAGGCGCGGATGAGCTCGTGATGGCTCATCTCATCGAGCGGAAGGTCGGGCGGCCCGCTCTCGCACAGCAACCTCAGCGGGATCGACCAGCGGCCGTGGCGCGCGTCCGCGGAGAGGTCCGCAAGGTCGTCCGCGAGCTGGTAACCGGCGTGGTAGTGCTCGATGAACCTAGCGCCCCTCTCCATGAGCTCGGGACGCTTCGCCAGGATGGAGACGGCGGTCGTGGTGCACTTGAGAGGCGAGAGCTTCCGCCCGAGCCCGTCCAGCGCCTCCCGGAGTTCGGAGTCCGACAGTCGGGCGTCCCGGGGCCCTGACCACAGGAAGTCCCGCTCCCAGGCGAGACTGCGGAAGTACTCGCGCACGTGCGAGACGGCGTGCGTCCAGAAGACCGAGTCGGCCGGGAAGAGCGTGGAATAGCCGAGCGCGAAGCGTATCAGGCAGGTGTCGGAGAAGGCGAAGCTCTCCGGAAGCGGCCCTTCATCCCCGTCGAGCACGCGGTCCTGAGCCAGGAAGTGCGCGACGCCGAAGGCGTTGGCGGACGAGATGGCGCGGGCGCACTCCAGGTCGCCCTCGAAGCCGTACGTCTCGATCAGGTAGTACGGCAGCGCCAGCGACAGATTGCGGGGCGTGACCCCCTGGTCCGCGCGGCGCCGGTCCGCCTCCGGACGCAGGTCGCCGACCGCCGACTCGAAATCCGAGCCGACGTTTCTGATCTCTCTGCAGATGTCGAATGCCTGACTCAGAGCAGACACGGCTCACCCGAGGGGAGTTCCTGAAGGGGCCGTTTCGACGGAAGGAGCATGGCCGGCAAAAAAGCACGGCCGGTGAAGGAGCGTGGCCGGCGAAAAGAACACGACCGGTAGAAGAGCGTGGCCGGCAAAAAAGTACGGCCGGCAGACGGTTGCGGGAGTACTACAGATGCCTGCCGGCCGTACGGCTTGGCTCCATCCCTGCGGAGGTGAGTGCAATTGACCGACCAGAGTTGCGTGTCGGGATGGAGTTGCTGCGAAGAGCCGAGCCATGGCGTGTTGTCGTTCGTGTTGCGGCCGGCTCTCCGAGAGCCCTCTATTCAGCTGTCAATGTCGCGTACAGCCTCGAGGTATGTGCTACGGTTCCTGTGTAATCAGCCGAGAAACGGCGAAGCGATTCCGATGAGCAGGATCACGACCATTATTTTCACACTCGCCGTCCTCGGCATGGCACCCTCTCTATTTCATCTCCGCCAACACCCCGGCGGAGCGTCAAGTCCGGAGGAGTGAAGCAGACCAAAGAGCGACCGGACTCGCCCCCCCTGCTTCAATTACACCCTGGCCACTCCACCCCTCCTTATTCGTATGTCAACTGCTTCCACCCCCTCTAAGGGCATGGACCGTGCCAGAACCGGGACCCCGGCCCCCTCTTACTGCCTTGAGGGCGAGGGTCCTAAAGCGCTACCTGGTAAGGGATTACAGACACTCGCTCGTGCGGGAGTCGTGTGCATTACCGGGAGCACTGGCACGTTATCGACGCCGTAATCAGCGGGGCTGGACGATGTCGCCGTAATGAACTGCCTGACAAAGGATTACGAAGACCGTCGATATTTCGACGCTTCGTCGAATTCTCGACGGACTGAGGGCCCGGTCACAACGTGTACTGAGAGGGTGGTTAGTGAAGGCGGGAGTGGAACACGCACAGGAACAGAAACATGCGTCCACGGGCTAGCCGATCCCGTACTTCCTCATCTTCGCGTGGAGGCCGGTCCTGGACATGCCGAGTATGTCGGCGGCCGCCTGCTTGTTCCATCCTGTCTTGCCGAGGGCCTCGAGTATCCGCGACTTCTCCAGCGCCTCGACCTCCTCCCTGAGCGACCGGCCCTGCGCATCGCCGCCCGCGTCGGGCCCGTAGCCCTCGCGAAGCTCAGCTGAGAGCTTGTCGGCGGTTATGTACTCGCCGTCATCGCAGAGAGCGACCCCGCGCCTGACTTCGTTCTCCAGCTCGCGGACGTTGTTGCCGCGCCAGTCGTGACGCTGGAAGATCTCGCGCGCCTCTCGCGTGAAGCCCGCGACCGACTTACCCTCCCTCTTCGAGTACAGCTTGAGGAAGTGCTCCATAAGAAGAGGAATGTCGTCCGGCCGGTCGCGCAGCGGCGGGACCTCTATCACGACCGCGCAGAGCCTGTAGAAGAGGTCCCTGCGGAACCGGTTCTGCTTGACCTCCTCGGCCAGGTCCTTATTCGTGGCGGAGATGACGCGCGCGTTGCTCGTCCTTATTACGTTCTCGCCGACACGCCTGTACTCGCCGTTCTGCAGGAACCGGAGGAGCTTCACCTGGAGCTGTGGGCTCATCTCTCCCACCTCGTCCAGGAAGAGCGTCCCGTCGGAAGCCGCCTGCACGAGCCCCTCCCGATCGCGGTCGGCGTCGGTGAAGGCGCCCTTCACGTGCCCGAAGAGCTCGCTCTCCTGCAGATGCGGGGCGATAGCGCCGGCGTTCAGCGCCACGAACTTGCCCGTCCGGCTGCGACCGCCCTCGTGGATCGCCCGCGCAACGAGTTCCTTCCCGACGCCGGACTCGCCGCGGATGACTATGGGGATGCGGCTCTCCTTGAGCCGCTCGACGTCCTCGAGTATGTGGATCATCATCGCGTCCCGGGTGATGATGCCCGAGAACATCGGGGCGCTACCCAGCTCCAGCGCGAGCTGGCCGTCGGCTGCCCACTCGCGTCTCTCGTGGACGCGCGCGCACGCGAGCCCGAGGAGCCGCGCCCCCGCGCCGAGGAACTCGACGTCGCCGCGGGTGAACGGCGCAGATCCGTCGGCGCTGACCCTGTCCGCGTAGACCAGGCAGACGCGGTCGCGCGCCAGTCCCACGAGAGCGGGAATGAGCGCGAGCGCGCCGATGCCTCTCGGGAGCGGCGTGTCCGACGACCGCACGTCGCTCACGATGAGCGCGCGCGAGTGCCCGCGAGACGCGATCGACGATCTGACGAACTTCGCCACATCCGCCAGTCCCTGACCAGCGCTGTCAACGGAGGTTACGACGACCGGCCCGCTCTCCTCCTCCAGAGTGAAGACGACGAGCCGGTCGGCCGACACGGCCTCGGCCACCTCGTCCGCGAGCCTGTGAATGTCCTCGGCGGAGGGCTCGCCGGTCTCCAGGAACCTGTAGCCCTCCGCGATCACCGTGTAGCGTCCCTTGCTGGACACGCCGGCGTCGGCCAGCTCCGCGTCCAGCTCGCGCAGCACGGCATCGACCTCGGCGAGCCCGTGGCTGTCGTGTCCCACTTCGAACTTCAGCCTTGCCCGCTCCAGCCAGTTCCGCGCGCGGTCGGTCTGGCCCCCGCGCTGCAGCGCCTTGCCGCGCTCGAACTGGCACTTCGCAACCCAGTATCCGGCGCCGACTCTCGTGAAGATAGCTTCCGCGGCCGAGAGGCGCGCCTCTATGCGCTCCAGGGGAACGTCGCCGTTCGACGCGGACTCGCGCAGTCCGACGCCGTCCGCGAGCGAGGTCCTCGCCAGCTCGAACGAGTCGCCCACCCTTCGCAGGATCTCCTCGGCGCGGGCCACCAGCACCTCGGCCGCGGCCCTCTCACCTTTCGCGTAGGAGATGGAGGCGAGCACCCTCAGAAGCGCGCCCTCCTCCAGCTTGTCGCCAAGCTCTCGCGTCAGCTTGATGCCGTCCGAGCAGTCGCGCTCGGCCTCGCTGATGCGACCGAGGATGAACAGCGCCTCGGCTCTTCTCCGGAGGACCTCCGCCACGACGTCGCTGTTGGACGACAGGCGGTAGGCGCAGCCGAGCGCCCTGTTGAGCGTCCCCAGCGCCTCCTCGGGTCTGCCGCGGTCGAGTTCGAGATCTCCCGCGTACTCCAGCACGAGCGCCTCGGCTCTCAGATAGCCGCGATCCTGGCTTGTGCGAAGCGCGCTGTCGAAAAGCTCGGTGGCTCTCCCCCACTCCCGACGCACGCGGCAGACGTTGCCGAGCGCGGCCTGCGCCGCCACGTGTCCTCTCACGGCGCCTATTCGGGAGTAGAGTTCCTTGGCCTCGATGAGGCGTTCCTCCGCCTCGGCCCAGCGGGAGAGCTTGTAGAGGATGATCCCGATGTTGGTGAGCCTGTCAGCGATGGCGGCCGACCGCCCGAGTCGCCGGTCGATCTTGAGGGCGCTCTCGAGGTAGTCGAGGGCGCCGTTCAGGTCGCCGGCGCGCTTGGCCAGAACCCCGAGGTTGTTGTACGCGGCCGCGAGACCGGCCTCATCGCCCAGCCTCTTCTGCGTTACCAGGTAGTCGGTGAAGTAGTCTCTGGCGGCCCCGACGTTCCCCAACTCGGCGTTGGCTATGCCCAGGGCCTTGCCCGCCTCGGCCAGAAGCGCGCCGTCGGGAAGAGACTTGACCGAGTCGTAGGCCTTCTGCGCGGCCCGGAGGGCTTCTTCGTAGCGGCCGCTCTCTATCTCTATCCTGGCGAGGACGACGTTCGCCTCCGCCCAGACTTCGGCCGTTCCCTCGTCCAGCTCGAGATCGTCGAGCCTGGCGCACGCCTCCCTCGCCTCGCGGAACTCGCCGAGCCCGAGATGACAGCGCGCCGCGCGGACATACACCTCCGCGGCGTGCCTGTCGTCGAGCTCCTCTCCGAGCTCGCCCCTGAGGACCCTGCGGAAGTACTCCAGCGCGTCGTTGTAGCTGTCGGACGCGAGATAGACGTCGCCGAGGCGAATCGCCGTCGCCGCCGCCTCGCGGGGGCTCTGCGAGGCCATCGCCCGTTTCAGCGCCTCGAGCTCGTCTCGCTCTGGAATGTCGTCCGGTCGCTTGCTTGCCACTTGGTGGCCCCGTTCGTTCGTCGTCGGAGGACTTGAGGTCTCCCGCAACTAGAGAACGAACCAGCTACCGAAGAGGAACCAGTCGAGTAGAACGCGTCCCGCCGACCAACCCTGGCCCCAGGGCCGCTCGTCTCCACCAGAGTCCTCGTCGTCCTCTCCCTCTGCAGGTAAGTCTTCGTCGGCGCCGTCTTCGCCGGGAATGCCCCAGCGGTCGTCGTCGCCGCTGGCGTTGTTGTCATCGCCCTTGTATGTCCAGGAGTCCACATCGCCCGGGGGCGATGACGATTCGTGCTCGACGGCACGCGTAGCCGAGACCGCGGAAGGCGCCGCGACCACAATGCTCAGCACGAGGACCACAAGCAGGGCGAGGACCCTTCCGTTGCGCATGTGCATCCTCCTTGAGGTGTGATGCCCGTCCGGCATCAGGAGTTTCTCTTCCAGCATAGCCACCGGGGGGACGCGTCAGGTGATCCCGCCCGGCGGCGGGTGACGCAACTTCGGAGGGGTCGTCCGGTTGGAGGAACTATGCCTCCATGCTCATTCTACACCGACGGCGTCTTCTCGTCAATTGTATTAGATGCGGCGGCTGGACACGGGACTCAGCGTCTGCTGGCCCATTTTCGGCGAAGGGGATGACTCGTTGCGGCTCGCCCCGGGGCTCAGGGGCACCCGGTACATTCTTGACGAAGTGGAAGACTAGCGGTGGGCCCCGCTTTGCGGGATCAGGACCGACCCGCCCCCTCCTTGACACACTCGACCAGCGGCGCCACGCACCTCTCAAAGATGGCCTCCCCCTTGTCCCGCGAGGCGAGCGTCGGAGCCGTGGGCACGCCCGTCTCATCGGAGACGCGCCGCGCGAAGGCCTCGGCTATGAGCGAATCTGTCGAGAGAGGGAGGTGCGGGCCGTGCTGCTCGCAGGAACCGATCGGGATGACAAGCGCATCCGAGCGCCTGAGGTAGTCGCGCACGTCCCGCCACGTCATCTCCGCGAGTCTCATGCGGTCTCCCTGGTCATCGGTTTCATCGGAGGAGGAAGCCGTTTAATCCTTGCAGGTCGCGGGCATCCTCAGCTCTCAGCTGACCGGGCCTTCTTACTCGCCGGCACTCTCAAAGCAGGAAGTCGTCCAGCCCTTCCTCGTGCTCCGGCTTCGGTGCCGCGGGCGACGTCTCCCGCCCAGCCGCGCTCCAGCGCTTCAGGTAGTGGAGCAGTTCCCTCACGTTGGGTTCCGCGGACTCCTCGTTCGCCCTATACCACACGCGGCGTCCGTCCTTTTCCTCGACCGCCAGTCCCGCGTCCTTGAGCCGCCTCAGGTGATACGAGACCTGGGGCTGGGACAGCCCCAGTTCGCTCACGATCGACGACACGTTCTTGCTGCCATGGAGTATGGAGGCGAGCACCCGCAATCTGGTCTCGTCCCCCAGCTCGAGCAGCACCGAAAGCGGTCCTTCCAACGTGAAGCCACCTCCATGAGTACCGCCGCGGCGCGACGACACGAAATGGCTAGCACCGGACGCGCGCCCAGTCAAGATGTATGCGCCGGGCCTTCGCCACTTCTATCCGGTGGTCCCAGAGTATACAATACCCTGAAGGCCAGATGAGCGAGACATCCGCAGGACAGCTTGTTGCCCGGGAGGTACGGCTTGCCGGACAGGCATCCAGAGTCCACAGACGGAAGGGCAGGGCGAGGCCGGGCGCCGGAGGTCCCGGACCTCAAGGGGATGACTATGGCCGACCTCGAGGACCTGTGCGCCTCGCTCGGGGAGCCCCGCTATCGCGCGTCTCAGCTCGCGTCCTGGATCTTCGGGAAGGACGAGAGCGAGTTCGCGGCCATGACCAACCTGCCGGCCTCTCTGAGAAACAGGCTCGCCGGGGAATACACAATCTGCAGGTCCCGCACGATTCGCGAGGAGCGGTCCGAAAAGGACGAGACGCGTAAGCTGCTCCTGGAGTACGCCGACGGGGCGAGAATCGAGGCAGTGATCCTCGACGACGCCGGGAGGAAGACCGGCTGCATATCGTCCCAAGTGGGTTGCCGATTCGGATGCGTCTTCTGCGCCACAGGCGGGATGGGCCTCAAGAGAGACCTCACCGCGGCCGAGATCGTCGAGGAGGTCCAGACGGTCGCCCGCGCGATCCGCCCCGAGAGGCTGGAAAACCTGGTGTTCATGGGCATGGGGGAGCCGCTCGACAACTACGACGCGGTCCTCAAGGCGGTCCGCATCCTGAACGCCGAGTGGGGGCTCGGAATCGGGGCGCGCAGGATCACGATATCCACGGCAGGGCTCGTCGAGGGAATGCGAAGGCTCGCCGGGGAGGGGCTCCAGGTCAACCTGGCGGTGTCGCTCAACGCGGCGAGGCAGGAGCTGCGCGAGCGGCTCATGCCCGTAGCGCGTCTCCATCCCCTGCCTGAGCTGGTCTCCGCCGCCCGGGAGTACTGCGAGAAGACCGGCCGCATGTTGACGTTCGAATACGTCCTCCTGAGGGGCCTGAACGACTCACCGGAGGACGCGAGCGCGCTCGCGGAACTCGCGGCCGGGCTACCTTGCAAGATCAACCTGATTTGCTATAATCGAATTGATGGCGATACGCTGACACCCCCCACAAAGGACGAGACGAAGCGCTTCCTCTCGGAGCTGCGCAGGACCTGTCCGACGGTCGTCAGAAGAAAGAGCCGAGGCGACGACATTTCGGCCGGTTGTGGCCAGCTGCGCGTGGCGGCCGGCGGCCGCGCGGACCCGAGAGAGACAGGACGATGATGACACGAATGCACGCAGGCGGGACTCGGATCTCAACGGTAACGACAACGGCGATTGTCCTGGCCGCCATTGCGCTCTCGGCGGCCGCGGCGCCCGCACGGGCTGCGGAAGGGAGCGCGGCTCAGGCCCGGACGACGTCTCCGGCCCACGAGCGGCCGGGTTCGACCATCGCCGACGGACATGAGGCCGGGAGCGTCCCCATGGGACTTCCTGAACTCACGGCCCGGGTGCGCGCGGCGGTTCCCGACGGTTGGGAGATCGTCGAGGCCGAGACCGGAGAGACCCCGATCGGCTGGAGCGGAGAAGGCTCCGGGCTTCTCGTCATGGCCGAGGACACCCGCACCAGGTTTTTCCACCCCAACGGATTCCACTACTACTCGTTCTACCGCGTCTGGATCATGCCCTCCGACTGGGAGGGCGTGATGCGCCACACCCCCTATGTCTCCGACAGCGTCCCGGCGTACCTGCTCGGCGCCAACGAGCGCTACGTCGCGTTCTACCACACGGCGGGCGGCAACGTCTGGCCCGAGGGCCTCGAGGAACTCTGCGACGCGCTCGGTCTCGACCGGATCTGCTATACCGACCTGACACGCAGGGTGGTCGACATGGAGATCGAGAAGAAGCTGACGCGGGCACCCTCGGAGAGCGGCTTCGAGCTCAACCCCAAGAGGATAGTGGGCCTGCTGGGCAGCGGCTCCCACGTCTACATGGAATACGTCTTCCCCGAGAGAGAGGGCATCGACGAGAGCAAGCTGCTCGCGACCATGACGGACAAGCTGGCGGGCAACGTCTTCGACCGCATTCCCCAGGCGGAGTCCCTCTACCTGCGCCGTTGCACGGTCGACACCTACACTGATACCATCGTCACAAGAGGCTAGATCCTGGGCGCCCGCGGTCGGAGGTCGCGACACGAGCGGCGCGCACCGGGGGATGAGAGAGCGCGCCGCGATCCGCGCCCTATTGCCGGCACGACGGAGTTGTCGCGATGTCATTCTCGAACGCAGTCTCCTTCCTGCTCGTCGCGATCATGGTGGCGGCTCCCGCCGCCTCCGCCGACGAGGACTCGGACGCCTTCATCGAGGTCAAGGGCTCTGACTTCATCGACTGGTGCGATGACACGCTGTGCCTCATGCCGGCGATGGACTTCTACTACACGCGGGTCGACGGCATAAACTACTCGATAGGCATCCAGTACCTGAACGATCGGACGCTCCATCCGAGGGTGAGCGCCATACGAGGATGGATGTCGGCCCGCGAAGAGGGAAGCTACCGGGTCGACTTCGAGCAGCCGATCCTGAGTCGGGACGGCTTCTCGTTCGGCGTCCGTCTGTACGACCAGACCGCCTGGAGCCGGGAGGACGCCGAACGGATCACAGACCTGGGGAACAACCTGAACGCCTTCTTCGCCCGCAGGGACTACCGCGACTACTACAGGCGGGAGGGCGTCACCCTCTTCGCCAACATGATCGCTACCGACGCGCTCACGCTGAGAATCGAGCACCGCAACGACCTTCTGTCCTCGCTGGAGACCAAAGAGAGCGTGTGGAGCGTCTTCGAAAGAGACGAAGACTGGAGGCCGAACCCGCGGCTCGAGACCGGCACGCAGGGCTCGGCGCTGCCTTTCGAGGGCCGTATGGTGAGCTACGTCGGGACGATCGTGTACGACTCCCGGGAGGAGTACACGCACCGCGGGTGGCTCGTCCGCGCCGTGCTCGAGTTCTCCGGGGGAGGCCTCGGGGGAGATTACGACTTCGACAAGTACTACCTGGAGCTGCGTCGCCCGCTGCGCCTCTCGCCCACCCAGACGCTGGACCTCACGGCATCGTGGGGAACAGGGGTCGGCGAAGACTACCCCTCGCACAAGCTCTTTCACCTGGGCGGTCCCGGCGACCTCCGGGGACACGACTACAAGAGCTTCGCCGGGAAGAACCTGCTCTTCGGGCGGGCGGAGTATGGCGTCGACCTGTGGCCGGATCCGATCATCAAGACGATCTTCTTCCTCGATTCCGGCTCCGTCTGGTACAGTGGGGACGACGCCGCCTCGGAGTTCAGACACGACTTCGGCATCGGGTTCAAGCTGGACCTTCCGACTCTCGGGGAGGTCAGGGTGGACGTGGCTCGCGCGGCCACTTCGGAGGACTCAGACATCTTCGTGTACTTCGACGTCGAATACTAGAAGCGATGTGATAGAGAAAGGGCGCGCCCCCGAGAGGCGACGCCGGAACCGGCCCCCTGCCCCACCTTCAGGCGGGCTCACCAAGCCAAGACACGCGCGGCGGAAAGCGAGGGCATTATGAGAACGGTGCTTACCGCACTGCTGTTTTTCCTGCTTGCGTGCTCCGCGCACGCGGACCTCTACTCGAACACGTGGCTGAGAGGCGCGAGCTCCAGCGCGGTCAACGACGACGCCACGGCGATCTTCGTGAACCCCGCCGGACTCGGCCTCTACGACGAGAACAACACCTGGAGCTCGCTCACCACGTCAGGCGAGGACGTCGAGAGCTACGCGCTCGCGATCAAGGGAGGCGGCCTCGGGTTCGGCTACAGGCGGGAGTTCCTCTGGGAACCGGGCACTCCCGAGCTGGGACCTTCTCTGACAAATGACGCGGTCGACACGTACACGCTCGGGCTCGCCTTCGGCGACGAGCGGAAGTGGGCGGTGGGATTCGACTACCGCTGGATCAACGCGCAGTTCGGAGAGGAAGAGAAGACCGGTACCTGGGACGCCGGACTCATCGTGCGCCCGACCGACTTCCTGTCGCTCGGAGGCTCGGTACGCAACATCTCGGAGCCCGACTTCGACCCCGTCGGCGGAGACGGGAGTGAGGACTGCTGCGACGCCTCGACGCGGATGACTTACGTCGGCGGGCTGGCGTTGAGGCCGGTCGGGAACCGCCTCACGCTCATGGCCGACGCGGCGCTCGACCGGGAGGCGGACTTCGACGACGCGGTCTACACGGGCGGCGTCGAGGCCGAGTTCCTGGACGGGCTGGTGCTGCGGGGCTCCATGAGATCGATGCCCGGCCAGAACGGCCGAGAGGAGGAGCTGAGCTTCGGCGTCTGGCTCACCGGCGTCTACGCGGCGGGCGGCGCTTCGTATCGCTCGGTGGAGGACCTCGACGAGGACCTCATCTCCTTCGAGCTCGGCTCGAGCACGGAGCGGATGCGGCCGCTCGTCACGTCGAGAGACGGAATCGCGGAGATCGAGATCGCGGGTCCTCTGGGGGACGCCCCGGCTCGATGGAGCCTCTTCGGCGGGCCTTCGACGAGCGCGCAGCGGATTATGGGAGACATCCGCACTGCGGCCGAGGATCCTTCCGTGGCCGCTCTGCTTATCGATCTCAAACCGATGGGCAGAGGCTTCCTCGGCTCGCCGCCGGCGCTGGCACAGGAGATCCGCGAGGAGCTTCTGCGAGCGCGCAGAGAGCACGGGGTGAAGATCGTGGCCTACCTTGAGCACGGCGGGCAGGTCACCGACTACTTCATCGCAACGGCGGCCGATCACATCGTGCTCTACCCCGTGAGCGGTATAGACGGGCTGGGGAGCTTCGTTAACGTCATGCGCTACACGAAGTCGACCGAGAAGATCGGAATAGAGTGGGACTACTTCTCCGCGGGCAAGTACAAGAGCACGTTCCATTCGATAGGCGCCGATCCCCCGACCGAAGCGCAGCTCGAGGAGCTCAGCTCGATGGTCGAGGACAACTACGAGGAGCTACTTGCGGCGCTTCGGGAAGGTCGCGGCCTCTCCCGCGAGGAGGCGCTCGAGGCCTGTCAGGGCGGTCTCTTCACGGCGCCGTCCGCGCTCGATGCCGGCCTCGTCGACGAGCTGGGGCATTACGCGGACGCGAAGGCGGCTGCCAGGAGGATGGCGGGCGGCGAGGTGCCGGACGAGCCGGGCGAGATCGAGACCGTCGACGTCTCCGACTGGAAGGACAGGGTCTACGACTGGAGCCTCGGTCCGAAGATCGCCGTGATCGGCGCGTACGGCGGCATCCACACGGGCGAGGGTGGCCGAGACCCGATAATGGGCGGAAGCTCGATCGGGTCGGAGACGCTGACGAAGAAGCTCAGGCACGCGCGAAAGGACGGCTCGATAGAAGCCGTCGTCCTCAGGATCGACAGCGGGGGCGGCGACGCCACGGCATCGGACATCATCTGGCGGGAGACGGCCAGGCTCGCGCAGGAGAAGCCGCTCATCGTCTCGATGGCCGATGTCGCCGGCTCCGGCGGCTACTACATCGCCATGGCCGCCGACCGCATCTTCGTCGATCCGCTCTCGGTCGCCGGCAGCATCGGGGTCGTCGGCATGAAGCCCGTCGCCGGCCCGCTCTACGACAAGATCGACGCCACTTACCACACGGTCAAGCGCGGCGAGCACGCCGACATGTGGTCGGCCACCCGCCACGTGAGCGAAGAGGAAGGACAGATGGTCCAGGATGCAATAGACTGGTTCTACGACGACTTCGTGGCGAAGGTCGCGGAGCACCGAGGGCTCTCTGACGACCGAGCTTACGAGCTGGCCCAGGGACGCGTCTACACGGGCAACCAGGCGGTGGAGAACGGGCTCGCGGACGAGCTGGGC
>WJLY01000193.1 GCA_014728245.1 Candidatus Effluviviaceae Genus IV sp. | reverse complement strand
CTCGGGAGCGGGCTGCGCCGGCCGCGAGCAGTTCTGACACGCGGTAGAGGGCCGCGACTGCCGCGGCAGCGCGGAGCGGAGGTGCACGACATGTTCGAGTTCAGGATCGTCGCGGAGGACAGGGAGACGGGAGCGCGGGCCGGCGAGCTCGCGACTCCGCACGGCGTCGTCGAGACGCCCGTCTTCATGCCCGTAGGGACGCAGGCGACGGTCAAGACCCTGGCGCCGCGCGACCTCGAGGAGCTGGGCGCCGGGATCATCCTCGCGAACGCGTACCACCTCTATCTGAGACCCGGGCGTGACGTGATTCGCGGGGCGGGGGGGCTGCACAGGTTCATGGGGTGGGACGGGGCGATTCTGACAGACAGCGGAGGATTCCAGATCTGGAGCATCTCGAGGCTCAACCGTGTGACCGACGAGGGCCTCGCCTTCCAGTCGCATCTTGACGGGTCGCGCCACTTCATGACGCCGGAGGAGAACGTCAGGATCCAGCGCGACATCGGGGCCGACATTATCATGGCTCTCGACGAGTGCGTGGCCTATCCGGCCGAGCGGCCGTACGCCGAGCGCTCGGCGGCGTTGACCACGAAGTGGGCCGGGCGTGCCCTCGAGGAGTGGCGGAGCGACCCCGGCGACCAGGCGCTCTTCGGCATCGTACAGGGCGCGACGTACGAGGACCTCAGGCGCTCGTGCGCGAGCGCGCTCGCGGAGATGGAGTTCCCGGGATACGCGATCGGCGGCCTCGCGGTCGGCG
Organism: Candidatus Effluviviaceae Genus IV sp.; assembly: GCA_014728245.1. Classification (GTDB taxonomy): domain Bacteria; phylum Joyebacterota; class Joyebacteria; order Joyebacterales; family Joyebacteraceae; genus WJLY01. The sequence continues at coordinate 4,518 of WJLY01000193.1, read as the reverse complement.
AGCCCGCTACTGCGATGCGGGAGATGGTCGACGCGGCCGTCTCGGAGCTACCTCCCGACAGGCCGCGCTACTTCATGGGCCAGGGGTTCGTGGAGGACATCGTCGGTTCTGTCGAGCAAGGCATCGACATGTTCGATTGCGTCATGCCGACGCGGAACGCTCGGAAGGGCACGGCATTCACCTCCGAGGGCAGGGTGGTGATCAAGAACGCCGCGTACGCTGATGACGACCGGCCTCTCGATCCAGAGTGCTCGTGCTACACTTGCAGGAACTTCTCGAGGAGCTATCTGCGGCACCTCTTCAACGCGGAGGAGATGCTGGCGGGGCGACTGACGACCGTGCACAATCTGACGTTCTACCTGTCGAAGATGCGCGAGATGCGGTCGGCGATCGTAGAGGGTCGCTTCTCCCGCTGGCGAGACGATGTTTTCTCAGGCTACGAGAGCTGAGGGGAGTGGGAGGTGGACGTTGGCCTGACGCGTCGCCCGAGTACCGGTGCGTCGCGGGGCAGGGAAGCCTCGCCGTGCGAGGCCGGTGGAGACCGCGGAACGCGAGAACAGAAGGAGACAGGAGAGCCCCGGACGTCGGCGTCCGGGCAACGGAAGGAGACCAGATGCGGGGCAATTCGGGCAGAGTGGTCGAAGGCATAGCGGAGGAATCGGGCGGGAAGATGGTCCTGCTTGTCGCCGACGGACTGGGCGGCCTGCCGCATCCGGAGACCGGTCTTACGGAAGGGGAGGCGGCGGATACGCCCAACCTCGACGCGCTGGTGACCGCGGGCGTGAACGGGCTGCACATACCGATAGAGAGGGGTGTGACCCCCGGTAGCGGGCCGGCTCACATAGCCCTGTTCGGCTATGACCCCGTGCGCTACGAGATCGGGCGTGGAGTGCTGGAGGCGTTGGGGATCGACTTCGATCTCAGGGACGGGGACGTGGCTGTGAGGATGAACTTCGCGACCGTCGACGGCGAGGGCAGGATCACGGACAGGCGCGCGGGGCGAATCCCGACTGAGAAGTGCGTCGAGCTCGCGGAGAAGCTGAACGAAATCAAGCTGCCCGGACTGGAACTCTTCGTGCGTCCCGTGAAGGAACACCGCGCGGTGCTCGTCTTCCGCGGCCCGGGTCTCGTCGGCGGGCTCAACGATACCGACCCGCAGGAGACGGGTGTCCCGCCCGTGCCGCTCAGAGCGGAGGACAAGGGCCAGGAGAAGACGGTCGAGGCTCTGAACGCGTTTCTGGGCGCCGCCAGGGAGATCCTGAAGGACGAGCCCAGGGCGAACGCGCTTACGATGCGCGGAATAGCCTCCCTGTCGAAGCCTCCGAGCTTCCCCACGAGGTTCAAGGCCGGCGCGGCGGCGATCGCGAGCTACCCCATGTACAGGGGAGTGGCCAGGCTCGTGGGCATGGACGTGCCGGCTCAGGCGAAGGACACCGACGAGCTCGTCGGGCTTCTGAGCGACAACTTCGACGCGTACGACTTCCTCTTCGTGCACTTCAAGAAGACCGACTCGACGGGCGAGGACGGCGACTACGAAGCGAAGGTGGCCGCCACCGAGGAGTTCGACCGCCTGGTGGGGCGCGTGGTCGCGATGGAGCCGGACGTGCTGGTCGTTACCGGCGACCACTCCACCCCCTCGGCGCTGGCCTCTCACAGCTGGCACCCGGTCCCGATCACGATCCGCGCCGGGAGCGCGAGGGTCGACGCGGTCCGCAGGTTCGGGGAGTCGCACATGCTCTCCGGAGGGTTGGGCATCATCAAGGCCACTGACATCCTGCCGCTCATGCTCGCGCACGCGGGCAGGCTGGCGAAGTTCGGAGCGTGATGCGAATGGGGGCGGGAGAGAGCGGCAGGCCGGCGCGGGGACCGGCGTCCGGGGAACATCCCCGAGGCGGTCTTCCTGCGTCTCGGGAGTACCCGCTCCTCGTCGCTGGCGGCATTCTCCTGGCCCTCGCCTTCCCGCCGGTCGGCTTCGTGCCCGCCGCCTTCCTGGGGCTCATACCCTTTCTGTACGTCCTGCGGCGGCGCAGGATCACCGGCCTCTGGAGCGCGTTCCGCCCGGGCCTAGTGGCAGGCCTCTCCTTCTTCGGGCCTCTGCTCTACTGGCTCATCTTCCTTTCGTCGGACCAGATGGACAACCCGGTCCTCATGAGCGGCCCGCTCGTGCTCCTCGTGCTCCTGCAGTCGCTCTACTGGGGCCTCTTCTCGGCGGGGGCGTTCTGGGTGCGCGACAGAACCGGAGCGCCCGCGTGGCTCTACGCCCCGCTCCTCTGGGTCGCGTGCGAGCAACTCCGTTCGCTCTTCGTCCTCGGCTTCACGTGGGGCGCGCTGGGATACGCGGGCGTCGACGTCGACCCCACGCCCGCGCAGTTCGCGTCGGTGACCGGGGTCTTCGGCGTCTCGTTCTGGATGGTCCTCGTGAACGCGCTCGTGCTGGAGGCGCTGCTGGCGCGCGGCGGGAGGAGGCTGCGGCTCTCGCTGGCGGGCGTCGTGGTCTACGCTCTTCCGTGGATCCACGGGCTCCTGGTCCTCGGAGCGGGGCTTGCGCCGGACATGGAGACGCGCCGGGTCGCCGTCGTGCAGCCCAACATACCGGCGGAGCGCAAGTGGGACGAGGACTACAAGGATGAGACCTTCGGTGTGCTCACAGGCCTGACGCGGGCTGCGGGGACCGACTCGCTCGACCTCGTCGTGTGGCCGGAAACCGCGGCCCCGAGCTATCTCCTCCGCGAGCCCGCCTACCTTGAACTGGTGTCGGGGGCTTCCGCGGAGGCCGGAGCCCCGATACTGACGGGGTGCCCGGACCTGCAGTACGACGAAGAGACGAACCAGGTATTGCCCCGGAACTCGGTACTGCTCGTTCTTCCCGGGGGCGAGATCGCGGACAGGTACGACAAGATCCACCTGGTGCCGTTCGGCGAGGCGATACCCTTTCAGAGCGTCTTCCCGGCGCTCCGCCGCGTCGACTTCGGCGAGGCGGACTTCGCTCCGGGGGAGGTCCGGACCGTCTTCGAGAGTTCGGGCGCGAGGTTCTCCGCGCTCATCTGCTTCGAGTCGACCTTCCCCAGGCTCGCCAGGCAGTTCGTTGTCGGGGGCTCGGAACTCCTCGTCAACGTCACGAACGACGTCTGGTACGGGCGCACGTCGATGCCGTTCCAGCACGCGGCCATGGCGATCATGCGCTCGATCGAGAACCGCCGCAGCCTGGTCAGGAGCGCGAACAGCGGGATCTCGCTCGTGACCGATCCGTTCGGTCGCGTCGTGGCGCGTCTGGGGATATTCCAGCGCGGCGTCCTCGTGGAGGACGTGCCGCTCGTACGGCGCACCACGTTCTACTCGCGCTACGGGGACCTCTTTCCCTGGTCGTGTCTTGCGCTCTCCGTCGCGCTCGCGGCGGTCCCGGCCCTCTCTCGCAGAAGGCGCATTCTGCATTGATTCCCCTCGGGGAGTGGTCCCCGCTCACCGGTCGGCCGCGAGACCTCACTCCACCCCGCTGAACTCTCGAAAGCCGCCTATCTAGGCGGCTTTCCGTATGTCTACTCTTCTCATGCGTGGCATGGAACTTGCATTCAACCCGGGCGAGGCTGCTCTCGCGAGCGCCCGGGGAAGCGCCCGCGAACGCGGAGGGGAGACATGCACCGGTATACGGTACCAGCACAGAAGAAGGCGCGGAGCGCGTACGGACCGTCTCCGGCGCTCGCCGGGTCTTCCGCGGAGACGGGCGCGTCGCTCATCGTCGTGATGGCGATTATGACGGCGGTCCTGATCGTTGGCGCGGCGCTCTTCATACTCGGGAGCGCCGAGAGCGACATGGTGGAGTACGGCGTAGACGACGCCAGGGCTTTCTACCTGGCGGAGGGCGGCCTGGACCGGGCCCGCACGTGGCTCGAGAACAACGCAGTGCAGGACCCGCCCGTCTATCCCAGCTCCGGCGAGTTCGCGGACCAGATCCTGGGCGGGGGAGAGTACGACGTGCAGATTGAGAGGCTGGCCAATCCGAACCCGTGGTCGGTCGAGTACGACGTCGTGTCCACAGGCGAATTTGACGGTATCATGCGACAGGTCCACGCCGTGCTCAGGCACGAGACGTTTGCGCAGTATCTCTACTTCGCGGACCACATGGACGACATCTGGTTCATCTCCGGTGACAGCCTGGACGGTCGCGTCCACGCCAACGGGTACATGAGGCTCTACGGTAGCCCGTGGTTCGGCCGGAAGGTGACATCAGCGCAGGATCACTTCATCGTCTGGGGCGAGAACGAGGCGATCTTCGAGGCGGGCTACGAGCTCGGAATCCCCGAAATACCTCTTCCCGTCACAGGGGACCTCGTGGCTCAACTCTCGTCGCAGGCGGTCTCCGGAGGGGTCCACGGGGGCGATCTCTCAGGCAACAGCGCGAGATACCAGGTCGAGCTGGGCAGGAACGGCAACCTCGGCTACCTGAGCTACCGGAAGTACGAGCGGCAGGGCTGGTGGGGGTACCAGTGGTCGGGCTGGACCCACGTGGCGCTCGACGGG
>WJLY01000192.1 GCA_014728245.1 Candidatus Effluviviaceae Genus IV sp. | reverse complement strand
TCGATGCCCGAGATCTGCACGAACGAGGTCGCGTGAGAATAGACGTTCGTGTTGAGCTTGGTGAACCTCTCGGCGATCGCCGTCGGCATGGCCGCGTATCCCAGTCGCCACCCCGTCATCGCGTACGTCTTGGAGTGCGCGTCCATCAGGATCGTCCGCTCCTGCATCCCGGGCAACGCCGCCACGGTGTGATGCTCCCCCTCGTAGACGATCTTGCTGTAGACCTCGTCGGAGAGCACGATCACGTCGTTCTCGATCGCGAGCTCGGCGATCCGCTGTAGGTCGGAGGGCTCCAGAACGCCGCCCGTCGGGTTCTGCGGCGAGTTGATTATCAGCATCTTCGTGTTGGGGTTGATCTTCGATTCCAGCTCCGCGATGTCGAACCGGAAGTCGCGCTCCTCCTTGAGCTGCAGGGGGACCGCTTTGCCTCCGGCGAACTCGATCGCGGACTCGTAGATCGGATAGCCGGGGTTCGGGTAGATGACCTCGTCGCCGTGATCGACGAGCGCCAGGATAGGCAGGAAGATGATCGGCTTCCCGCCGGGCGTCAGCACAATCTGGTCGGGCGTGTACTTCAGGCCCCGGTCCTTCTCGAAATACTCGCACACCGCCTCGCGCGCGACCATCATGCCCGCGGACGGCCCGTAGTGAGTCTGGCCGTCCCAGATCGCCTTCTCTGCGGCCTTTCTGATGTTGTCCGGCGTGTCGAAGTCGGGCTCGCCGATCTCCAGATGGACGATGCTCCTGCCCTTCGCCTCCAGAGCCCGGGCCTTCGCGAGCACCTCAAACGCGGTCTCAGTTCCAAGCCTGTTCATGCGCTCCGCGAACATCTGTCAACCCTCCTCTCGCGACCGCGAACAACGCGGCGCCTGGGTTTCACGTTCGTCTTCCGTTCCGGTCCGGCGAAAGCCGCTATTCCTCGATCTCCGCCGCGCCTCGCTTCCGCGAGTGGACCTCGCGCACGGCGGCCGCTATGTCCCGCGCGGTCAGCCCGAAGTGCGCGAGCAGCTGCTCGTGCCTTCCCGACTCGCCGAAGCGGTCCTCTATGCCGACTATTCTGATGGGTGTCGGGCGCACGCTCTGCGCCAGCGCCTCCGAGACCGCTCCCCCCAGTCCGCCCACCGTCGAACCCTCCTCGGCGGTCACGAGCGCTCCGGTCTCCACGGCCGCCCGGTTCACGATCGCCCTGTCCAGCGGCTTGATCGTGTGGCAGTTGATGACGCGCACGCTCAGCCCCTCGTCCTCGAGCGAGCGGGCCGCCTTCAGCGCCTCGTACACCATCACGCCGCACGCCAGCACGGTGGCGTCCCCGCCCTGCTTGTACACCGCCGCCTGGCCGACCGTGAACGGCGTCATGTCGGTGGTGACGATCGGCACGCGCGCGGAGGCGAATCGTATGTAGACCGGACCGGGAATCCTGGCCGCCGCGATGGTCGCCTTTCTGGCCTCCACGGCGTCCGCAGGGACCACGACCGTCATCCCGGGGAGCGTCCGCATGACGGCGACGTCCTCCAGCGACTGGCGGGAGCCGCCCGCGCCCCCCGCCGAGAGCCCGGCGTCGGCCCCGCAGATGTTGACGTTCAGCGAGCCGTAGCAGATCGTCGACCTTATGATGTCCCAGGCCTTGCCCGCCGCCAGCATCCCGTGCGTCGTCACGAAGACGCACTTGCCCGCCAGCGCGAGACCGGCCCCGGTTCCTATCATGTCCTGCTCGCAGAGCCCTACGTCGAGAAACCTGTCGGGGAACAACTTGCGGAACTCGGACGTGCCGCTGGAGCCGGCCAGATCGGCGTCCATGACGATCACGTCGAAGCCACGCTCCGCCAGCTCTATCAGTCCCCGCTCGTATCCCTCGTTGGTCGCCTCGGTCTCGATGACACTGTGCCGGATGTCCACGAGTCCCATTTCGGCCATGTTGGGAGTCCCCCGTCACGTTCTTCCTGTCGGTCTATCCGAGCGCTCTCATCGCCTCTTCGTACAGCTCCTCGGTGAGCTTCCTGTCGTGCCACTCGGGCTTGCCCTCCATGAAGGGTACGCCCTTGCCCTTGACCGTCCTCGCGTGTATCAGCGTCGGCCGTCCCTTCACGGACGCGGCTTCGGAGAACGCGGACCCGAGCCGCTCGAAGTCGTGCCCGTCCACTTCGATGACGTGCCAGTTGAACGTCCTCCACTTGTCCTCGAGCGGAGAGAGCGCCACGATGTCCTCGGTGCTGCCGTCGCCCATCATCATGTTCCTGTCGATGATCGCGCACACGTTGTCGAGATTGTGGTGCGCGGCGGTCATCGCCGCCTCCCAGATCTGCCCCTCATGCGCCTCGCCGTCACCGATCAGGCAGTAGACCCTGAACTGCCTGCCGTCCATCCTCGCCGCCATGGCTATGCCGTTGGCGATGGACAGGCCCTGCCCGGGGGAGCCCACGGACGCGTCGATCCCTATGGTCGTGTGCATGTCGGGAAAACCCTGGAGCCTCGACTTCAGCTTCCGGAACGTGAGGAGGTCCTTGACGTCGTAGTACCCCCTCCGCGCCAGCACGGCGTAGAGCGCCGGAGCCGCGTGGGCCTTCGAGAGGACGAACCTGTCCCGGTCCTCCCAAACGGGATGGTCGGGCCGTATCCGCATCACGTCCCAGTAGAGAGCGACCATCAGGTCGACCGCTGAGAGCGAGCCCCCGAGGTGTCCGGAGCCCGCCTCCAGAACCATGGTGAGCACATCTCGCCGGACGATCTTGGATATGTCCTTAAGCTCAATCGGCGTAGGGCTCATGCGACCTCCCTATTCGAAGGTCAGTGCCATAAGACCGGTGTCCTCATCGCGCACGCGTTTCGCCTCGAACGGCGTCTTGAGTATGACCAGCTCGTTCGTTACGTTCACCTTGCCCTTCGACAGGTGTCCAGCCACGGCGCTCTTCGTCTGATCGGCCAGGACGGCGTGCATGTGCATGTGGTACTCGCCGTCCTGGTAGATGATGTTGCCCGAAAGCGAAACAAGCTCCAGCGGCTCCGGGAAGAGCGCGGTCGAGTAGGTGCCGGACGACACGAAGTACGACAGCTCCGCCTGCTTGAGCATCCCCACACCCGAGATGATCACACCCGTTCTGAGCTTGCACTCGGCGCAGACCGCCTTCAGTGACTCGTAGAGGTCCTCCCCGTGGTGCAACCTGACGAAGATCAGGTCCTCGCTGTCCCTGTGTTCCATCTGCGTGTCTCCTCCTGGCTGACTTGCTTGCTCGAACGCGCGGCGCTTCTGCGTCGCGCTCTACACGCCCCGAGAGGCCTTCTCGATCGCGTCGATTATCTTCACGTATCCGGTGCACCTGCAGAGGTTCCCGGATATCGCCTCCGCGATCTCGTCCCTGGTCGGATGCCGCTTCCTTCTCAAGAGCGCCACAGTCGACATGATCATCCCGGGCGTGCAGAATCCGCACTGCACCGCCCCCGCCTCGATGAAGGCCTTCCGGATCGCTTCCGACCTTCGGTCCGCTCCCAGCCCCTCGATCGTCAGAACCTCCCGCCCCTCGCACTGCGCGGCGAAGACCAGGCACGAATTGACCGGCTCGCCGTCCAGGAGGACCGTGCACGCGCCGCACTCCCCGCGTCCGCAACCGACCTTGGTGCCGGTGAGGCCGAGCCCCTCTCTGAGCAGCTCGACCAGCGTGGCCGAGGACGACACATCGACGTTGCGCTCGACTCCGTTCACTGTCAGGCCGACCTTCAAGAGGCACCCTCCGCGCCGCGTTCGATGTAGTCGCTCACCGCAAACCGCGCTCCGCCGGCCCGCCCCGTTCAGCTTGCTCAGCCTCTCCGCCGGCCGGCCGCGTCCGGCTTGCTCAGCCTCTCCGCCGGCCAGCCGCGTCCAGCTCGCGCAGCTTCGCTTCCACGTCGCCTATCTCCCGGCCGACCGGGACCGGCTGCCCCGCTGAACGCATCGCGCTCTCTGTGTCCTTGAGACCGCTTCCGGTCATGAGCACTACAATGGTCTCGTCGCTCTCCACTTCGCCCTGCCGCACCGCCTTCGCGAGACCCGCAAACGAGGTCACGCCGGCCGGCTCGCCGAAAACGCCCGTCGCGCGGGCCAGCTCCGGTATCGCCGCGATGATCTCCTCGTCGGTCACCGTCATCATCTTCCCGCCGCTGGCGCGGATTCCCTTCAACGCCTTGCGCCAGTTGCGCGGATGCCCGACCGCGATCGAATCGGCGCACGTGCACGCGGTCGCGGGCTCGACGTCGCTTCCCGACTCGAAGGCCGAGCATACGGGAGAACAACCCTCCGCCTGCACGCCGATGATCCGGGGGACACGGTCCGTGAGGCCGAGTTGCTCGAGCTCCCGGAAGCCCTTCGCCACTCCGCTCGCTATGCAGCCGTCACCGACAGACAGGAATACCTTGTCGGGGACCTCGAAGCCCATCTGCTCGGCGACCTCGAGAGCGACTGTCTTCTTGCCCTCGACCAGAAACGGGTTCACGGCGCAACACCGATTGTACCAACCGAACCTCTCTATGGCCTCCATCGCGAGATCGAAGGCGTCATCATAGCTGCCGTCGACCGCGAACACGGTTGCCCCAAAAACCAGAAGCTGGGCGACCTTCGGCCTCGGCGCCGACTTCGGCACGAAGATGTAGCACCGCATCCCCATCGCCGCGGCGAAACCCGCCAGCGAACAACCCGCGTTGCCTGTCGACGCGGCGGCGACCGCCCCGACCTGCTCGCTTGCGGCCCTGGCCACGCCGACCGCCGTCGCCCTGTCCTTGAGCGACGCGGTCGGGTTCCTGCTGTCGTCCTTCACGAAGACGCTCTTGAGACCCAGGAGACCCTCGGCCCTGTAGAGCGGCGTCCAGCCCGCGCGAAGAGGCGGCGCGGAAGCCGAAGACGCGACGGGGAGCATCGGAAGATAGCGCCACAACGAGAACTCGCCCGTGTCGGCGAAGCTCCGCCGCGTGACGCGGCGCGCCATCTCCTCGTAGTCGTAGAGTACGTCCAGTATCCCCTCTCCCCCGCAGTCGGGGCAGACGTATCGGACCTGGTCGGCGCCGTAGCTCCTGCCGCATTTCGCGCAGACGAACCCTGTGATCGTCGCTCCGCGGTCCTGCATACGATCGTCATCTCCTCGGAGTCGGCCTCACATCCTGCTCCACAGCTCGCGCGCTCTCTCCCTCGCCGACGCCATTACGTTGCGAGCGTCGAGCGTCAGCACTTCTCTGTTCCGCACGACCTGCCGTCCGTCGACTATCACGGCCTCAACCATCCATCCGGTCAGCCCGAAGATGACGTGCCCGACGAAGTTCTCGCCAGCCACCGGTGTCGGAGGGTCGTAGTCGAGGACCACGATGTCGGCGGCCGCTTCGGGCCTGAGCTCTCCGAGCCGCTCGCCGAAGAGTCTCTCGGTTATCTCCCCGTTCCCGTCGAGACATAGCCTGCCGGCGTAGTCGTGTCCGACCCGCGGGTCGCCCGCCCGATCTCGGTGAACGAGGTTCGCGACCTTCATCTCGTCGAACATGCTCGGCGAGAAGCCGTCGGTTCCCAGTCCGACCAGAACCCCCTCGTCAAGCAGGGCTCCCACATCCGTGCAGCCGACTGCGTTGTTCATGTTCGATTCCGGGTTGTGCACTACGATCGTGCCCGTATCCCGAAGGATCTCCACCTCCCGGCCGTCGACGTGTATGCAGTGAGCGGCTATGGTGCGGGGGCCGAGAATCCCGTGGGACTCCAGCCGCTCGACCACCCTTCTGCCGCTGCGTTCCAGGCTGTCTTTCACGTCCGCCACATCCTCCGCAACGTGTATGTGGCAGCCGACGCCGAGCCCCCGAGCCATCTCGCTCGCACGGTCGAGCGTCTCGTCCTCCAGCGTGAAGCTGGCGTGGAGTCCCACGCTGGCCGTCAGCATCGGAGCCCCCGAACAGCCTCCGTCGTCGGACGTTTCGCGCGCGAAACGGAGGTTCTCTTCGAGGCCCGCGTCTCTCGCGTCCCTCCCGTGCCTGTCGCTCGTCTCGAAGCACAGGTTCGCGCGCAGACCGATCTCGCTCAGCGCGTCGGCCACCTGGCTGAGGCTGCCGTCTACGGCAGTCTGGCTGGCATGGTGGTCGACGATCGTGGTGGTCCCGTTCCGCAGGAGGTCGACAGCGCCGGCGGCGGCCGAGAGACGCACGTCCTCGCCGGTGAGAGCCTTGTCGAGCCGCCACCAGAGATGCTCGAGAATCCCGACGAAGTCGCTCGAGGGCTCCAGATCGGCCACGAGCGCCCTCGCGAGTGTGCTGTAGAGATGCGTGTGAGCGTTGACCAGGCCCGGCATGACCAGCTTGCCCGTTGTGTCAAGCACATCGTAGCCGGCCGCGTCAGCGACGACGTCCGCAGCGGAGCCGACGCTCTCGATTCTTCCTTCCCTGAAGGAAACGGCCCCGTCGTGTATGACGCGCGGTTCAGTTCCCCCGGTTACCACTGTTCCGCCGGCAAGGACGGCGCCGTTCAGATGGCTTCCTTCCATGTCGCTCACCGCGTCTCCATTCCGTCGTCGGGCCTCGTTCCCGTGGCCCACGGGCCGGTCCGGAAGACCCCCGAAGGCCCGAAAAGGCCCTAGGGCTAGGAACTTCCGGAACTTCTTACTCTACGCGAGCCGCATGGATGTGTCAACACGATTCACCCTACCGAACCCCCCGCGGCGGCTCCGGATCACGGCTTTCGGGTCGCCTCTTGTGTGCTGGGATCGGCGTGGACACGCTTGTCGTCGGTCGCGGTAGGGGGCGCTCTCCCGATGCCCACGGGAGTCAATGGTGCCGGTTCAAGAGCGGTCGGGCGGCAGACACCCGCTCTCGTTCCCGCTCACGGCGACTCTGGCGGTATTGGTGGCGGCTATCTGGCGGAGAGTTCGCGGTGAGGCTCCCAAGACCCCGGCGCACGCCGTAAGCGACGCGGACCTTGCGCCCGCCGTCAGAGCCTCGCACGACCATCGATGCAGCTTGGAGAAGACACCTGGAGATACCCGCAGACAAGACGCGGCGCGTTAGAAGAGCGCGTATATGAAAGGCGCGAGCGCGGAACCCTGAGTGAGTACGAGAAGCGCGCCGATCAGGCCGAGAAGCACGATGACCGGGAAGAGCCACCACTTCTTGCGCACCCGCAGGAACGCCCAGATCTCTTTGATTGTGGATGCCTTGCCCATCAGCTTTCCCATCCGTGTTGCTTATCCGCCGATCCGCGCGGACCGGGAGGCGCGCCGCTCACGTCGCGTCGGCCTCTAGAACTGACTGAGATACCGCTCCTTGTCCCGCTCCGGTCTTGGATAGTCGACCCAGTAGCTCTCTCTTTCTGGCTCGAAGCCGAGGTCGAGGAAGCGCTTGCCCACGAGCTTCGCGATGAGGGCGATCGGCGTGATCCCCACGTAGAAGACGATGACGAGGATCACCCTGGTCATCACCCAGCCTAAGGATATCGCGAAGGCCATCCAAGCCTTCTGCACGGGCCTTAGCGCGATGGGCACCACAAGCCCAAGCACCAGGAATGCCCCCGCGATCCAGAAGAGCCACTGTGCCCCGCCTCTCCCTTTCCAGATGAGGAGTGCGCCCAGAACGGCGGTGGCGGCGGCCATTGTAAGCCCGAACCTCCGGAGGTCGCGGGGTCCGTTGCGGACGGCCGCAACTTCGTCGCCGATCACTCCTGCCCACGATCCTTCCCGCGCCAATTGACTCTCCCCGGCCGGTCAATCCAGCTCGAACTCCTGTCGCCAGTCGATCTCTTCCTCCAGGCCCTCCTGCTCCGCCTTGTCGAGGAGAAAATCGCCCATGATCAGATAGTCCATCTCCGTCCGCATGAAGCACAGGTATGCGTCCTCGGGCGAGCAGACGATCGGCTCGCCCCTGACGTTGAAAGAGGTGTTGATTATCACGGGGCACCCGGTCCTCTCCCGGAAGGCATCGATCATCCCGTAATAGGCGGGATTGTCGTCTCGTGAGACCGTCTGAAGCCGCGCGCTGTAGTCGACGTGCGTCACCGCGGGAATCGAGGAGCGCACCACATTCAGCTTCCTGAGGCCGAACCAGCTCCGCTCCTCCTCCGTCATGTCCCGACGTATCTCTTCCTTCACAGGCGCAACCAAGAGCATGTAAGGGCTCGGCCTGTCGATGCCGAAATACTCTTCGGCGTGGTCCTCGAGCACGGTCGGGGCGAACGGCCTGAAGCTCTCTCTGTACTTGATCTTCAGATTCATGATCCGCTGCATCTCCGGCGATCTCGCGTCGCCTACGATGCTCCGCGAGCCCAAGGCCCTGGGACCAAACTCCATCCTCCCATTGAACCAACCGACGACCTTCCCGCTCTCAAGAAGCCGCGCGACCGTGGTCGGTACGTCCTCCGACGGAAGACGTTTGTAGGGAATGCTGTGTGAATCGAGATAGTCGCGGGTCTCCTCGGGCGAGAACTCCGGTCCAAGATAGGAAGCCCGCTGGAAGTCACGACTCCCATCCGCCCTCCTCTCGTTCCCCAGATACTGGTACCATGTGAAAAGAGCGGCTCCGAGAGCGCCTCCGGCGTCGCCCGCCGCCGGCTGAATCCAGATGTCGTCGAAGATGCCGCTCCGTAGGATCTTGCCGTTGGCCACGCAGTTCAGGGCGCATCCTCCCGCGAGACACAGGTGCTTCATGCGAGTCTCTCTACGGACGTGGCGGGCCATTCTCATCATGACCTCCTCCGTCACGTCCTGGACCGAACGAGCCAGGTCCATGTCTCTCTGCCTTAGCTCGGACTCGGGCTTCCTGGGCGGGCCTCCGAAGAGGCGCTCGAACGCTCTGCTTGTCATCCTCAGACCGGCGCAGTAGTCGAAGTAGTCCATGTTCATCCTGAACGACCCGTCTTCCTTCAGGTCCATGAGTTCCGTGAGAATGGCATCGACGTACTTCGGCCGACCGTAGGGCGCCAGACCCATGACCTTGTACTCGCCTGAGTTAACACGGAAGCCCGTGTAATACGTGAAAGCCGAGTAGAGCAGGCCCAGGGAATGTGGGAACCTGGTCTCCTTGAGGATCTCGATCTCGTTGCCGCGGCCGGTGCCGTAGCTCGAGGTGGTCCACTCGCCGACACCGTCCACCGTGATGAACGCGGCCTCTTGGTAGGGAGAAGGAAAGAAGGCGGAGGCGGCGTGCGATTCGTGGTGGTCCAGGAAGAGGATGTCGCTGTCGTAGCTAAGTTCCCTGGAAAGGTTGTCCTTCATCCAGAGTTTCTGCTTGACCCACAGCGGAATCGCCTTCACGAACGACGTGATACCCGCGGGAGCGAACTGCAGGTAGGTCTCGAGAATCCGCTCGAACTTGATCAGAGGCTTCTCGTAGAACGCGACGTAGTCCAGGTCGGCGGTCGTTATGCCAGCCTCCTCGAGCACATACTCGATCGCGTTCGCCGGATAGCGCAGATCATGCTTTCTGCGCGTGAAGCGTTCCTCCTGAGCCGCGGCCACAAGAACGCCGTCGCGCACAAGACACGCCGCGCTGTCATGATAGAACGCTGAAATACCCAGAATGGTCATGTTGCCGTTAACGCTCCATGCGCATACGAGACGCGAGCCACAGAGCCAGAAGCACATATTCAAATCGCCGCGGCGCGCGTCGTCGCACAGCTCTCATTACGTACGACGCGACAACACTCGATATCTACGGTACACTTCAATTATATCAAGAAGTTGGGGGCCACTGCAACGACTCAGAGCGCCCACCGCTGCCCCCTCCGACCTCGCAAGGCCGTGGCAGAGCAAGAGCCGGGACTGACCGGCGCTCGCCTGACGCTCCGCTGTCTGGTAGAATGGTGCGGTGGGCGAGACCTCGCGCTCCGCCCGGCCTCGCCGCATCACCGCAGCTCGAGAGCCCACACTCCGGCCTTTGCGCCACGCGAAGGGAGGCCTTCCATGCGAAGACTGAGAACCGCGCTCTTGTTCCTCTCTCTCCTCATAGCCGCGACCGCCGGCGCCCGCTCCCCCGGTGACGGGTACGTCGGCTGCAGCGGCGGTAACGAGTGCATAGCCTTTGACCTCGTGTCGTATGCGATAGGCGACACGATCGACCTTTCCGACGCGGGCGATTACCCGTACGACGCGACGATGCGGCCGGGAGGCTCCGAGGTCTGGATCTGCGGGGCGAGCGGCGACAGCGTCGTGGTGATCGACCGGACCACGAACAAGATCTCTCACCGCATTCCCGTCGGGGAGTATCCGAACTCCGTGGTCTTCACGGACGACGACAGCCTCGCGCTGGTGAGCGCCCGCGGCGGTGACGTGACGCTCATCAACACGTCCGACTACTCGGTCGCGGGCACGCTCGACGTCACGACCGGCTCCGGAGGAACGTACGACGGGCCCGGCAACATGGCTCTCGATCCCGTCAGCGGGCGGATCTACGCCGTCGACTGGTACGACGACACGCTGTACGAGCTCGCCCCTGACGCGTCGTCCGTTCTCGACCACGTCGACATAGGCAGCTCCCTGTGGCAGCTGGTCGTCGATCCTCTCGGTCGCTACGTCTACGTGACCGACAGAGGTACCGACGTCGTCCGCGTGGTGGACACGGCCACTCTCGCCCAGGTACGCGAGGTGCCGGTCGGAGACGACCCCTGGGGCATCGACGTGACGCTCGGAGGTTCTTCACTGGTAGTGGCCTGCGAAGACGACGACAGCGTCCACGTGATCGACACGACCGACTGGTCGTCCACCATCATCGCCCTCGATCCCGACTCGGAGCCGCGAGACGTAGACATACTCGACGAGGCTGGTTACGCGTTCGTGGCCGGCGGCTCGGTGACCGGCCCGGACCCGGTGTACGTGATCACGCTTCCGATGAACCAGCTCAAGGACACGATAGGAATCCCCTCGTCCAACGTGAACGTCGTGGCCGTGCAGGAACAGACGACGTCGGGGCTTCTGGCAGGAGCGCCCGAAACTCAGAGACCCGAACTCTCGCTCTCGTGCTTCCCCAATCCGTTCAACCCGGCCGTCACGATACGTTACCGGCTGCCCGAGCCCGCTCCCTCCGCGCTCTCGGTCTACGACGCCGCGGGCCGGCTCGTCGCCGCGCTCGACCCGAGGCCCGTCGGCAAGAGTCTGCAGTACGAGGCGCGCTGGGACGGAAGGGATGCCCTCGGGCGGGAAGTGGCGGCCGGTGTCTACTTCGTGAGCCTCGAATCCGCGGTCGGGAAGGCCCGAGCGAGTATCGCGCTCGTCAAGTGACGGATCGGCACATCTGATCGCCCGCGCCCGCAGGACGCGGCGCAGAGAGGAGACTGGCGATGGCGTTCCGTACCCGAAGCCTCGGTGTCGCTTCTGCAATCGCGCTTCTGGCGCTGCTGCTGTCAGGGTGTAGTAGCAGCTCTACGTCGCCCGAGGAGCCGGACGAGGTCGAGGCAGATCTTGCCGTCAGCCCGGAGACCGGCACCGTGATCACGGACTTCACCCTCGACGCCGGCGGCTCCACCGTCGGAAACCGGTCGCTCCAGTACCGCTGGGACTGGGAAGACGACGGCGTGTGGGACACGGGCTGGTCGAACGAAGCCTCGACCACCCGCCGGTTCGACACCGCGGAGACGGTGAACGTCGCGGTGGAAGTCACGGACGGGAACGACACCGACAGCGCTACCGGGCAGCTAACGCTGGATCTGAACCACGGCAGCGTCGCAGAGTCCTTCATGTGCCCCGCTCCGTCGCTCGGAGCGTTGGGCTACGACGGCGAGTATCTCTGGGGAACCAGATGGCTTCCGGGAAGGCTGTACCGAATCGATCCGGCCACCGGAGACACGGTCGATTCGATGGACGCTCCCAGCAGCTGGCCTGCCGAGGTGACCTGGGATGGCACACATCTGTGGGTCGCAGACAACTCGGGAGGAAACGCCGACTGCGACATGTACAAGGTCGACCGCGCGACCGGAGACGTTTTGTCGAGCTTCACTATCCAATACTCGAGCGTCGGCGGTGGCCTGGCCTGGGACGGCGAGTATCTCTACCACGGCTGCGTCGACGACGCGATGATCTATACGTATGAGCGGAACGGGACGCCGGGACCTGTGCTGCAGTCGCCCGTTCCGGGGATACACACGGAGGGTCTCGGCTTCGACGGGGAGCACCTCTGGGCTTCTGTGGCGACCAGGGACACCCTGTACGTCGTGGACGTGCCCTCGTGGGAGGTGGTGCGACGCATCCACGTCGCGTACTACAACAGGGGTGTCGCCCCCGACGGAAGCCACATCTGGGGGTACGTGGCCGGCGGAAGCTACAACCTCGCCAGGCTGGTTCTCTGAGCCTGGTTCGTCTCTGCCGCGGGAGTTCTCCGGCCTTTATTCTCCGGGAGGGAAACGTGCTCTAGCCGGGTTGCGCGTTCAGTGGGCGCGGAACCCGGCTCCTGTCCTGGCCGGAGTCGCCCGGGCCCCGTCTTGAATCCGGCTCCTCAGTCGCCCGTATCGCGCGGACCGGCTCCGCCGGCGACCCGGTCAGGTCGCCTTCCAGGCCGCTGACAGACGGGGCCCCTGTGGACGAATGTCCCGTGGTCGCGCCCGCCGACCAGCTCGCGGTCCTTGACCACCCACGAGCCCCGGACCATCGTGGAGACGGGCCAGCCCCGGACCTCGAAGCCGTCGTATGGGGAGTAGTCGGCGTACCCGTGCAGCAGCTCCGGACTCACGGTCTCCCGCAGCTCGGGGTCGAACACCACGATGTCGGCGTCGCTTCCCGCCTTCAGGGTTCCCTTGGAGGGCTGAAGCCCGAAGATCTCTGAGGGCTCGGTGCAGAGCCTGTCGACCAGCTCGTTCTCGGTCATGCGGCCCTCTCCCACACCGTAGTGCCACATGAGGGGCAGTAGAGTCCCCACCCCCGGAACGCCCATGGGGATCTCGCGGAAGTCGCCCGCCCCTGCGTCCTTGTCGGCCGCCCTGAACTCGGCGTGGTCGGTCGCAACAACCTGTATGCTCCCGTCCTCCAGGGCTTCCCACAACGCCTCCCGGTGTGTGGGAGGCCTGAGAGGCGGGCAGGTCGCCTTTCTGTGCCCGAGCGGCCCCTCGAGATCGCTCTCGTCGAGAAGCAGGAAGTGCGGGCAAGTCTCAGCGTACACCTCCACTCCGAGTTCGCGCGCCTCCGCTATCGCTTCGACCGCCTGTCCGCTCGACACGTGCACGATGTAGACCGGCGCCGCGGCGTCGTACGCAACCCTCAGCACATTCGAGACCGCCTCGCCCTCGACGTAGCTCGGGCGGCTCCTCGCATGGTCAAGGGCCGAGAGACGCCCTTCCGCGACGAGCCGCCTGATCTTGCGCTCGATGATCCACTCGTTCTCGCAGTGCACCTCCACGAGCCCGCCGTGGCGCCCGGTCAGGAGAAGCGCGCGATAGAGATCCTCCTCGCCGCTCTTCCAGCCCTCGCGCGAGTAGACTGTGAACATCTTGAACGACGGAACGCCGGCCTCTATCAGCTCGGGGATCTCCTCGTCCTCCCGCTCCGACCAGTTCACGAGGGCCGCGTGCGCGCCGAAGTCGACGTACGAAGACCCGCGCGCCTCTTCCAGTCTCGACTCCACCGCCTCGAGGAGCGTCTGACCCTTCGCCGGCATCGCGTAAGTCAGGAAGGTCGTGACGCCGCCGAAGGCGGCCTCGCGCGTCGTGGTCTCAAAGTCGGAGGACCGCCGGCCCCTGAGATCTAAGCCCACGTGGACGTGGACGTCCACGACGCCCGGCATTACGAGCTTCCCGGCGACATTGTATATCTCGGCGTCGTCCGGGGGCGCGAGGTCTCGCCCCACCGCCTGGATGAGACCGTCTTCCACGAGGAGCGACGCCTCGTAGGAATCAACCTCCGTGACGAGCCTTCCTCCTGTGATGAACGTGCTCAAGTTCCCTCCACGTGGGCCGGCCGCGAGGCTGAGGCGGACGCCTTACGCGGCGACGAAGCTCGCGATGGCGTCCGCCAGCGTCTCCTCGAACCCGAAGTAGGCGTGGTTGGCTCCCTCGATCACCTGTACGTCTATCCTCCTGGCCCTGGAGGACTCGCGCCTCATCAGCGCAGCCGCCTCCGACGGCGAGATCGTGACGGCCTCCTCGACCGTTCCGAAGGTCGCGAGTATCGGAAGCTCGAGAGAGTCCAGAACCGAGTAGTCGCCGGCGTGGCCGTGCCGGAATGGGAAGATGTCTGTCTTGCCGGGATCGCCGTACAGGCCCACGATCGTCCTCGCCGAGAACGGAACCACGTATCCAGTCTCGAGCAGCTCCTGACCTCTGTGCCTCTCGACCAGATCGCGCGCGTGAGCGACGACCTCATCGATCGCCCCGCCCAGGGACTCCTCCCTGAGTCCGAACATGTCCGGCGGAGAGATAAGGACCGCCCCCGCGGCCCGCGGGTCCCGGCGTTCCGCCAGATAGTGGGCGACCTTGTTCGCGCCCAGGCTGTGTCCCTCGAAGTAGATCTCGGCGTGGCCCCGCGCCTCCAGAAACGCCGCGCCTCCTCCTATGTCGAGCACGGACTCGTCGAAGATGTCGAAGCTCGAGCCTCCCAAACGCACCTCGGTCGACACGCCTTCGCCCTGAAGGTTGTCGGAGCGGTAGTCGTGGCCGCGGTTGTTGCAGGTGAGGAATGCCAGTCCCTTCTCGACCACGGCGCTCGCTACGGCGCTGACGAACCGGTTCTCGTAGAAGTTGCCTGCGAGGCCGTGCGTGTGAAGGACGGCGCGCTCTCCCCCGCCTTCCGGCGCGGCGTAGAAGCCGACCAGCTCCAGGCCGTCCTCCGCCTCGAACCGCACAAGCTCGCCTCTCATCCCGCCTCCTTACTCGGGTGTGCCGGGCGCGCCGTGTACTGCATAGACTGGCGCATCACCTCCTCCACCCGCTCTTCGCATTCTAGCCGAGCGGACCGCCGACTCCAAGTGAAGTGACCCACGTCGGCGCTTCCCGCCGCAGATAAGCGATCGCGGTGCGTTCCGGCCCGATCCCGCTTGCTTGACAGGCGGCCCTTGCAGTAGGATGAGACAAGGATGGGATTGTCAAACATGGTGAGCGGAACCGACGAGAGAAGCCGCAAACGCGGCCGAGCGAGGGGTCTCATCACGAACCTCGCGCTCGTAGTGGCCGCCTGCATTGTGACCGTGCTTGTCGCCGAGGCGCTACTTCACGCGACGAGCGGCATCCACGGGATAGCGCTTCGACGCAGCGCCTGCCTTCCGCCGGTCTGGGGTCCCGGGAAGGGCCTCCCCTGGGTGCTGCGGGCGGACGCCGTCGGCCGCCAGATAGACGGCTACGGCGAGTTCGACTGCGAGTTTCGCATCAACTCGTTGGGTCTGAGAGACGACGAGGTCGAACCCTCGGAGCGGCCCGGAGGGACGAGGACGCTGATCCTGGGGGACTCGGTGACGGCCGGCCACGGAGTCGAACAGGACGAGACCTACGCTTCGCAGCTTGATGAGATGCTCGGCGGAGCCGGACGTAACGAGGTTCTCAACTGCGGTTGGGCGTCCTGGTATACGACCGACGGAGCGTACGTTTTCCTGCGTCAGCGGATCGACGAGTTCGATCCCGATCTCGTAATCCTCGGTTTCTTTCTGAACGACGTGGCGGACCTAAGACCGGACTGGTGGCGCCCGACCGGGGCTTCGCTCCCGGACTCGTTGCGCCCGCCGCGAGGCCCGGAAGATCCGCGCAGCCGCGCACCGGGCCTCTTCGACCGAGCGCGGATGTTCCTCGGCCGCCGGTCCTACCTCTACAACCTGGTCCGCGAGCGCCTGGCGGGCGGGGTCCGACGGGCGTCCCGGGGGAGCGACCTCTTCACGCTGGAGCACGCGTTGAGAGGGGAGTTCCCCGCCTCTGCCGTCATGCTCTTCACCAGAGACTACCCGCCCGAGGTGCAGAAGCGTCTCGAACTCACCGAGCGACTCTTCGTCGGAATGGACAGGCTCTGCGCCGAGAGGGGCGCCCACTTCGCGGTCGCCGTCCTACCCGCCGACTTTCAGGTGCTTGACTGGAAACGCGAGAGGAGCGGCGTTCTCCCCGTCGTCTTCCACGACCAGCCGTACGTCGCGGGCAAGGCCCAGAAGGTGATCTCGGAGATGTGCCGCAGGAACGGGATCCCAGTCGTCGATCTGCTCCCCGCCTTCCGGGAACGAGGCACTGACGACTGCTTCTTCAGGTGGGACCCTCATCCTACCGCGCTCGGTCACACGCTCATCGCCGAGGAACTCGCGTGGTTCATCCGTAGCGAAGGGCTCCTCGACCGACCCCGCTCTACTCCGTGAACATCCCCTTGATTCGACCCCAGCTCGTCGACTCGACGGGCGAATAGCCGGTGTCGGGCACTCCGTCGCCGTTGTTATCAACGACCGCCTCGTAGTACACGTCGAGTTCGGTCTCCGCGTCGAACGGCGTCTCGGGGTCGGACTCCAGACCCGTGCTCGACGTGGGCATCGCGTCGTACGCTCCGGTGCCGTCGCCTCCGACGATCGCGGCGATGAACCGAAGCGTCGTGTTCGCGGGCACCGCCCGCACGCCGAGCCCAAAGAGCCCGTTCCACGAGACCGCGACCTCGATGTGCTTCACCGACGTGTCCGAGACGGCGTGCTGCTCTGGGACGTCCGTCGTGCTGGTCGGGTCCTGGCAGAACTTCATGAACGGTCCGCCCAGGTTCCACGCCCCCATGACCACGTCGGCGCCCATCGTACTGAACGTGATCCTTCTCGGGTAGTAGTCGGCGCTCGTGAAGTCGGTCGCGCCGGTGATGCCGTTCTGAGCGTCGGTGTCGATGAAGATAAGGTAGCCGTTTCCAAATCCGCCCGGCGGCCGCGCTGTCACTATACCGACGTAGAGACTGTCGGCATCCCACGTGATGTAGAGGTCGTCCATGTCGGGATCGTTCGGAGCGTAGCGGCAGTCGTCGGACGGATCGTCTACCGCGAAGTCGTCTGCGTCCCAGTCGTCCGGTGCGATGTTCACGACTCCGTCGATGGTGGGAGTGTTGTACGTTTCCGCGAAAGCGGCGACGGCGACGAGCAGCAGAACGATGATGATCGAAATCGCTCTCATAGCGCTTCTCCTTTCGGGGAGGGCGCCTGCCGTCACGGCCTCGCGCCGCGGCGGGGTCCGCCTCCCGATTGTCAGCGGAATCTGTCCTTTATCGCTCCCCAGGTCTCTCTCTCGACGCTGGAGCCCTGAGTTGTCACCTCCACGATGCCGGGCACCGACCCGACCGGGATCTCGTTGTTCTCGAGGTCCCTGAACTCCACTTCGATGAAGTCGAGCGGGGTCAGACCGGGCGACATCGCATGGAAGCAAAGCCCCACGAGCGCGCCCGGACCGTCGACGCTGCCGCCCAGGAACGCGCCGTCTATGAAGAGCGCGTCAGACGGCTGGCCCTCGTCCGACCAGTACAGGGCCGTCTCGCCGGTGTCGCCGTATGCGGTCATGAGCCCGGCCCGCTCTACCCCCGTCGGGTCGAGCACGCTCTCGTCGAAGTCGATCAAGAGGTGGAAGCCTGTCAGGTCTCGGACCATGCTGTCGATGGCGACCTCGACGAGACAGAAGACCGAGTCCTCCTCCACGCTGACGAAGTCCGGGTCTATGTAGACCCTCCCGCCCTGCTCGATCTCCACGTCCCCGTCTTCCTCGACCACTGGTATGGGAACGTTCTCGATGTCCCTGAGCTGGACGCTCTCGAACGTGAGAGGTGAAACTCCCGGCGCCAGCGCCTCGAACTCAATACTCACGAGCGAACCCGGTCCGTCGGCCGAACCGCCCAGGAGCGCCCCGTCGATCACGAGCCTCTCGGACTGCATGCCCTGCGTGGACCAGTAGAGGAACGTCTCCCCCGCGTAGCCGGCCGGTAGATCCCCCTCTTCTACGTCCACAACTTCGAGCAGGCTCTCGTCGAAATCCACTACGATGTCGTAACCCGTCAGCCCGACTACTTCCTCGTCGATCGCGATGTCGACCACGAAGCGCTCGAACTCCACGACCTGCGAGTGCGACGGATCGAAGTACATGCGCCCGGCTCGAGTCCCCTCCGAGCCCGCCGGGGCGGGAGGCCCCGTTCCCAAAGCGACTTCCGTCGTAGACCCGAGACAGGCCGTTGCAAGAAAAACCACCGCCCCGATCGCGAACAACGGTGCAGCTCCGCGCGGGGCCGACAGCCAAAGAAGCAGGCTCCGAGGCATCCGCCACCTCCAATTCAGCATTACCTTAGATGCACGACGCGCCCGGTTCGCTCCCATCCTCTTCCTCGGGCGACGACGAAATAGACTCCGCTGGGAAGCTCGGCCCCGGTCCGGTCCAGCCCGTCCCAGTAGACGACGGCCTCGTCGGTTTCGCCGTCACCGGAAGAACCGGACGCCCGTGCCGGACGCCCCCCGGCGACGCGCCGCGCGACCTCGCGGCCGGCCGCGTCGTATATTCTGAACTGCACCTCACCGGCGATCTGCGCTCCCTCGAGTGAGATCCTCACCGATCTCCCGAATGGATTGGGCGCGAAGGCGATGGAAGGGTGTGGCTCCGCTACCCCCTCATCGACGCCGGTCGCCGGGGCGACCGTGACCAGACCGTCCGACGTGCTGATATTCGGAATGGGATTGCGATCCAGGTCCCTGAGATCGACTGCCGTGATCTCTATGCAGGTCTCGCCCCAGGAAACGGCCTCGAACTTCAGATCGATCAACTCGCCCGGGCAGACGGCGTAGGCCCAGTAGCCCAGCGTGACGTCGTTGCAGGAGTGCCAGCCGTCCCCGTAGACGTCCCAGTCGTACATCGTCTCGTACCCGCAGTTGGTGAAGAGACTCCCTTCGTCCGCCGACAGTAGCTCCAGGATCTGCGGATCGAACGTGAACTCGACCAGGAAGCAGGTCACGGTGTCGGTCCCGGCGTCGACGCGCACATCGATCTCGAACGTATCACCTTCCACGGCGAAGGCGTGCCCTGGCGAGACGAAGACGGTGGGGTCGGCCATGGCCGCAGCGGAGATCGAGATCCCGAGCAACACAAGAAGCAGCGATTTCACTCCGTATCACCCCATTTCCGTGTGTTGCGTTCGGGAGGTCCGGGCGCAGCTCCGGTTGAGAACACCCGAGCGCGCCCGGCTCCCGGCCCCACCCGGAGAGCGGTTCGGGGAGGCCTTACCACCTCACCGGCACTACTATGCCGGCGCGACTATCTGGCTGTCCGGCTGTCTCGCCGACACGATCGCCTCGCCGGCGCGACGGCCTCGCCGGCAGGACTACCTGGCTGTCCGACCGCCTGGCCGGGGCGACTACCTGGCTGTCCGACCGCCTCGCCGGAGCGACTATTTCGCCAGCACGAGCTTCCGGGTCAGACGCGCTTCGCCCGCTTCGAGCACGCAGAAGTAGATGCCGCTCGGAGCAAGCGTTCCGCCGTCCGTCGTACCGTTCCACCTCACGCGATGCTCGCCGGCTGGTAGCCTCTCATCCACAAGCGTTCTGACGAGCCTTCCGCCCGCCGAGTAGATGGCGATCCTCGCTTCCGTCTCCCTGTCGAGCGAGAAGCCGATTCTCGTCACCGGGTTGAACGGGTTCGGGACATTCTGCAGCAGCCTCAGCGCGTGCGGCTTCTCCGTCGCTCCGTTCAACTCGAGCCCGCTCGCCAGGCAGTCGATCTCCTCATTTCGGTCCGAGCGCGCCACGCACTCCGCGAACGAGAGCGTGGTCGGTCTCGAGGATACGGCCCGGAAGCGCACGGTGGCGACCGGACCAGCCGCAGCCACCGCACGCTCCGGACCAAGCATTGCCAGATCGATACGCGCCGTCCCGGTGGGCCCCGCCGACGAGTAGAAGAAAGACTCGTCCCCGGCCGCGCTGAGAGCGGAGTCTGGCCGGGCTCGGACAAACTCGAGGACACACGGGTCGTAGTCGAGAGCGCACGACAACCCTCGCACCGGGAATCCGTCGCCGGCAAGGCCGAGCGTCACGTCAAGAACGTCACCTTCGGCAGGCGTCTCGCTGTCCGAATCCAGGCGCACTTCAAGGCGGCCCCGAGGGCCTGCGAGAACCTGGCGGCCGGCAGCCGCAAGCCTGGACGAGGGATCGACGCGCCCGTAGTTCATGGCGACGATCATGAGGTCCTCGAAATCGATCCAGTCGTCGGTCAGGGGGACGCCGAACCGGCTCGAGTCATCGGTCGGGCCCACGTCCATCTCCGGCTCGTAGTGCGGGTCGCCGTCCTGAGTGTTGTAACAGAACGACAGGATGATCTTGTCCCAGTAGTCCACGAATCCGTCGTAGACGCCAGCGGCGCCCGTCTCATCGTCTACGTCGGCCAGCCAGTATGACGTGGCGCGGTCCTGCGCGCTGACCGAGGCCGCCGAGTAGTTGCCTGCTCCGTCCCTGGTGAAGGCCGTGTAGTAGTAGACGCTCCTTGTGCTGTCAGTGAACCCCGTATCGTCGTAGGTCTGGTCCCCGGTGCCGGGCACGAAGGCCGCCATCACGCCGTCGCCCGGGCCCGCGGGGTATCCGGCGGGCGGCATCGAGTCGTCGTACTCGGGATAGGCGCCGGCGCCCCACTCCTTCCGCACGAGCAGCGTTCCCTCGATCGGCGATCCGCGCTCCTCCGGAACGGTCCACGAGAGATGTATCCTGTTGTGACCGGGGAGCGCGACCAGGTCGGTGGGGGGAGGCGGCTCGGTCCAGTCGACTATCGTGCTGCAGTCGGGAACTGAAGGAGGGTCTTCCACGTTGTTCACACGGTCCGTGCCGATCGTGTAGAAGTCATACTCACCTTCCGTGTCCGCCTGGAAGTAGATCGGCTGAGGGAAGAACGTCCCGTCGAACTGCTGGTACGGACCGCCGTCGACCCGGTAAAAGAGCCTGACGAACATCGTCCCACTCGTAGCGTCGGTCGCGTTCACCGGTATGAAGAAGGCCATCGTGTCATAGTAGGGATCGATCGGCCCCGCGGACGTCGAGGGCGGCGTGTTGTCCTGCGTCGAGCTTACGGTCGCGGACCAATCGGACGTGTTCCACAGGTCATCTCTCGTCATGACGCGGTAATAATAGATCTGCCCGTCGTCGAGGTTGACGAACGTAGCCTGAGTGTTCGGCGTGCATCCGCTCGTCATGTGTATGGGGTCGAAGCCGGGGTTGTCCGCCGCCTCGCCGCAATAGCCGACGGCGCCCGACGCGCTCTCGTCGGACCAGTAGACGGTCTTCGTGGTGCCGGGGCTGTAGACCGGAAGAGGCGCCATCGTCGGCACGTCCGGCGGCGTATTGTCCAGCTCTATTGCGCCGTCCGCGGTCGAGAAGGCGATGGGCGCGTTGTCGGGGTCGCGCAGCACGACCTCCACGAACTCCACCGGACTGGTACCGTCGCCCGTCGGTCTGGCGGAGAACCGGACCTCGAAGAGCTCTCCGGGACCCGTGGCGCCGTCCGTCTCGCCGAGTATCGAGCCGTCGACGACCAGAGTGTTCCCGTCCTCCATTGTCCTGAAGAACGCGGTCGTGCCCTCCGCGGGAAGCAGGTCTCCCTCCAGCACGTCGAGCTCGGCGTCGTCCATGAAGACGTACGTGTCGTTGAAGTCGAGCACGACGTGGTAGCCCCGAAGCCCCTGCGTGACGGGAGTGCCGTCGTACGTGACCTTGAGCCTGGCGTACGTGGAATCTCCTCCGACTCTCTCGAAGGAAGGCGAAAGCCCGATAAGCGCCTCCTGCCTCCCGGACCCCCAGGCGTCGCCGGCAGGAACGGCGCAAAGAACGGGCAACAGGCAAAATAGGAATAGCTTACGAGTCATGATGTACGCTCCGTTGGGGGACACGAACGCGCGTGGCGGGGCGCGTCCGCGGCCATTGCGCCTAGCGCAGCTTCAGGATCTTGGTTCGCGCGTCAGTTCTGCCTGCCGAGAGCCGAACGACGTAAACGCCGGGGGCCACGTCGGTCCCGCCGGCCGACCGACCGTCCCACTCGACCTCGCCGCTCGCGGTTCCCTCCGGTATGGCGAGCCCTCTTACCAGTCGGCCCGTCACGTCGTAGATGCGCAGCTCCGCGGGCGCCGCTGGATGAGACAGCGAGAACCCGAGACTCGTGGCGCTCGTGAAGGGGTTCGGCGAAGCCGGTCCCAGCGTGGCTCCGGAGGGGTGCTCGGGCACGCCTACCTCTCCCACGAAGATGTGGCCGTGGTCGAAGCTCGCCACCGGAAGCGGATCGCGGTTCTCGTCCGTCATCCTTATCGTGTCGATCTGTGCCCGGGTGTAGCCCGCGGCGCCGGGCAAGGCCCTGAAACGGAGATGTAGAAGCTCCCCGGGAGGGACGACGTGCGTGCCCGAACCGAACACGGTGTCGAAAAAATGCCAGAAGCCGGGCTCCTCTTCCTCTTCGACAAACCAGGTCATGAGCCCGCTCTCCGTGTAGAGGCTTCCCTCCGTCGCCTCCACAAGCTCCACGAGGGCCTCGTCGAACGACATGTAGAGCTGGAAGCTGGCTACGAGGTCCTCGCACTCGCCGACCCTGAAGCTCAGCTCGAACTCCTCGCCGGGCTCGACGGAGACCTCATCCGGGCTGTAGAACACGCTCGTATCGGCCTGCGCGACTCCGCCGCACAGCACCGACGTCAAAGCGAGCGCCAGGAGCGCGTGAGCAACCGGGCGTCCGATAGCTCTGCGAATAGCTCCCCTGCCGACTCGTGGTCCTCTGTATCTATGGGGCATTCTGAACATCAGGCACCCCCCGCTCTCGCGGCGCCGCCTGAGCGCCACGGGGTCGAATGGTGGGTTCCGCGCTCCCCGGCGCGGAACCCACCGAAGAACACATCTACTTGAGAAGGATCATCTTCTGGGACGCCCGGAACTCGTCCGACTGCATCACGCAGAAGTAGACCCCGCTTCCAACCTCCTCGCCGCGCGCATCACGCCCGTCCCACACGACCTCGTGGCGGCCGGGCTCGGTCGCTCCGTCCGCAAGAACGCGGACTCTCCGTCCCGAGATGTCGTATACGCAGATCGAGACGTGGGCTTCGCTCGGAACGTGATAGCGAACCGTCGTCTTCGGGTTGAACGGGTTCGGAGTGTTCTCCACTAGGCGGAACGCGACCGGCACGCCCGGCTTGGAGTCGAGACCTTCGAGCTCCGCGTCGAGCTGCTCGTTCTCCGCGCCCCGCAGGGAGGTCTCCGCGAAGTCGAGCGCGTAGTCGCCCCCCTCGGTCCGGAAGGTCAGGTAGCACACGTCTCCGGAACCCCCGATCGTTACGCCGGTTCCGAGCACGGCCAGGTCGAGGTGGACGCGGCCCTGCTCCTCCCCGCTCCAGAAGAAGACCGGAGCCAGAGGCGAGCTGAGGTCGCGCGAGAGGCTCGCTTCGACGAGCCCCAGGCCGCTCTCGCCGCTTTCGAGGACCGCGGAGAGCCCCTTGACCTGCCCCGAGTTGCCGCGCAGCACGAGCGCGATCTCCACCGTCCCGTCGTCGCCTACCGAACGCTCCTCGAGCGCCAGCTCGAGCGCGCCCGCTCCCCCGGAGTCCGGCAGGAGCGGCACGACGCGAGGGTTAACCACGCCGTAGTTCATCGCGAAGATCATGAGGTCCTCGAAGCCCACGAAATCGTCGGGGTCCGGGATGCCTACCCGACTGTCGTCATCGGTCGGACCGACGTCACACTGGTTGTCGGGCCAGGCCGGAGACGTCACGAAGTAGGTGCCGCCGAGCTTGTCGATGTCGGCGTCGTTGACGAGCCCGTTGAACGGTGTGAGGGGATCCGAGCCCCACTCGCCCATCGCGGCGGCCACGTCGCCGAGCCAGTAGTTCGTGCAGCGATCGCGCGCTCCCGCGTCGGCCGGGCCGTAGTGAAGAACCATGTCGGACGCAAAGGCCTGGTAGTAGTAGATGTCCCTCTCAAGCCCGTCGGCGTCGTAGGGCGCGGTGTACGCGGTTCCGGTGCCTTCCCAGACATCGGTGCCGTCGTCCTGATCCGCCGGGTATGCGGGCCCGCCCCCCGTGTAGGTAGGGTAGTCGCCCCAGGCGTTCGACTGGATGTGGACCTCGTAGAAGTTCACGTCGGTCGCCGTCGGGTCATCCCAGGCGAGCACGGCCTCGTTGTGTGAAGGCGCCGCCGTGAACCCGCTGATCGCCGTCGGAGCGATGTTGTCCGAGACGATGGTGTCGCTGTCGGGCGCAGCGGCGTTGCCCTGATCATCCACAGCGCTGACCGTGACCGTAACCGTCCCGTCCGACGGCGTGCACGTCACGCTCGAGATAGCGGTCGTCCACGTCGCGACGTTGCCCGCGTAGCTGTCGGGGTTGACGGCCGCTCCGCCTCCGAGTCCGGTCAGGTCGGCGGTGATGTTGCTCTCGTCGAAACCGGGGTCGTCGTCCGTGACCGTGGCCGTAACCCGCGCGGCGTCGGTGTCCTTGATGTAGTCGTCGGTGTGCGCGAGCGTCAGGTTCTCGATGAGGACATCCGCGACCGTCGGGTCCTGGACATCGACGATGAGGAAACCATCGTCCTCGGTGACGCCCGTCAGGTCGTCGTTGTATCTGTCGCGGGCGTTCAGAACCGTGATGTCAATGTCGCTCGTCCCGACCGCCAGCCCCGTGAAATCGACCGTGAAGAGCGTCCCGGGACCCGTCGCGCCTTCGAGATCGCCCAGAAGCGCACTGTCGATCGTGATCTCGTTCGTCCCGGGCTGCTTCCAGAAGAAGGTAGTGCCCAGGTCGGTGAGAATCGGGCCCTCGGTCACCTGGGCAGTAGAGGTGCTGACGACGCTGCCGTCCCAGGCGAACCTGAGCGAGTAACCGTAGAGCGGGGCGCTGCCGCCGCCCAGGTACTTGACCTCGATCGACTTCGTGGGCTCGCTCTCAGTCAGGTACTCCGGGTCGGGAACGCAGACTATGTTGCCTGTGAGATAGGGTTCGTAGTCGACCGGTCCGTGGATGCCGTCTCCGGCGCGGGTGAACAGCGACTCCCTGGTCCTGACCTGGCCCTGCTCCGGCAGGGTCTCACCGAACGGAGCCGCCGGAGCCGTGCCGGGACGCGTGTCGCTCGAGCCGCGCAGCACCGTCGGGCCCGACGGGTCTCCCCAGTAGCAGTTCTCGGCGACGAACGTGTGAGTCATGTCGTTCCAGATCGCCGCCTCGTTGTTGCCGCTGAACGACGTTCCGCTGATGTCGCAGTCCACGTTGTTCGGATTGCCCGAGTCGTCGGTCGCCCAGATGCCGTCGTAGCCGGTGGTGTTCAGGAACGCGCAGTCGTCGATGTCGACGTTCAGGTCGCCGTTGTTCCATCCCGTGTAGTAGCCGCCGCCCCACGGGTCCTCTCCGTCGCACCACAGGTCGAGGCCGTCCCCGGTGTTGTCGTGGAAGGAGCAGCCGCTCATGGTGAGATTCAGGTCGCAGTCGTCCTCCGCGAGATGCGTCACGAAGGCCCACGCGTTCTCGTAGAGGTCGAGACCGGTCGCGGTGACGTTGACCGGCGCGGGGTTGACATAGACCCAGTGCCAGTCTGAGAAACTGATGCCGGTCTCGCAGTCGTGCACGACGTCGTCAACCATGTCGACGTCGCCACTCTCCATGAGGAGTATCCCCGTCGCGCTCCAGTCCTCTCCCTCATACGCGACGCCCGACACGTCGTTGCGCGCCGTGGAGCCCGTGGCGCCGTACGATAGCTGCATGCCGTTGCCGGCGTTGTACTCGGTGGGCGCGTTGGTGATGACGTTGTCCTCGACGGTGAAGGTGTACTTCGGACCCATCGCCAGGAAACCGACCTTCTGGAAACCGGGGATCTCGTTGTCGGAGAACTCGATCGAGTAGCTCCCGGGGTCCGAGCTGTGTGTCGCGGCCACGCTCACGACGCTCTGCGCGCCGGGATGGGCCGCGTCGAGCACGTCCTCGATGCGGCACTCCGTGATCGAGCCGCTGACGTCGAAGTAGTGGATGCCGTAGAACTCGGACTCGCCAAGTTCGCGGCCGTCGACGGTGAACCCCGAGATGTTCACGGTACAGGGCCCCACGACGCCGACGATCGGGTCGATGGTCCTCGAAGAACCGGACCACTGGGTAATCCCATAGGTCGTCCTGTCGACGAGGTCGACCGCCTCGATGATCGAGGAGCCGATCCCCGCCCCCACGAGATCGAGGTCCTTGCCGTCTATCTTGAGCTGCTCGGGGTACGTCCCGGCCCCCACGTAGATCGTGTCGCCGGAGACGGCCGCGTCTATCGCCGCCTGGATCGTTCCGTAGTCGCCCGGAACGTAGATGTCGGCCGCCTCTGCGGTACCGAACGCGGCCAGCACCAGCAACGCTCCGAGCGCGGCACACAAGCGCAGTCGAGCACTCATGCCTCTGCTCCCTTCATTCAGTCTGCCTCGCCGCCGCTCTCGGCCGCACGTTCCGGTCGGCGTAACACCCGACCCGCGGCCACGACGAGCGGTGGGGCGGCCGGGGCAGCCAGCCGCCCCACCATGGTCTCGTCTACTTGAGAAGCGTCATCTTCCTGCTGTCATGGAAGCCCGCGGCCTCCATCACGCAGAAGTAGACTCCGCTCCCCACCGACTCTCCTCTGTCGCTCCGGCCGTCCCACACTGCCTCGTGGACGCCAGGCTCCTCCATACCGTCAACAAGCGTCCGAACAAGACGCCCCGTGACGTCGTACACCCGGATCGATACCTCGCTTTCCTGTGGCACGTGGTAGGCGACCGTGGTCACCGGGTTGAACGGGTTCGGACTGTTCTGAACCAGGCGGAACACTCGCGGGATCTCCGGCTTCGTCTCGAGATCGCCAAGCTCCGCCGACAGATCCTCGTTCTCCGACCCGCGCAGTACCGCGCCCTCGAACGCAAGCTCGTAAGAACCGCCGAGCGCGCGGAACGTAAGTATCGCTACGTCGCCGGAACCGCCGATCGTCACGCCAGTCCCCAGCACCGCAAGGTCGACCTGCGCCGTCCCCTCCGTAGAACCGCTCCAGAAGAAGACAGGGGCCACAGGCGTGCCCATCTCATCGCTCGCGCGAGCCGATACGTACTCCAGCTCCGACGGATCGTAGCCGAGCGCGGCTGAGATACCCTTCACCTCGCCCGAGTTGCCGGCAAGGCTCAGAGCCACCTCGACCAGCCCGTCCTCGGCCCTCACCTCGCGGAGCGCCAGCCGGAGCTCGCCCCCGGAAGCGTCGTCGAGGAACGGGATCACACGCGGCGACACCACGTCGTAGTTCATCGCGAAGATCATGAGATCCTCGAAGTTCACGAAGTCGTCCGGCTCCGGGATACCGACCCTGCTGTGATCGTCGGTCGGACCCACGTCGCAGGCGAGGAAGTTCCCGGAAGGAGCCCCACCATACGTTCCGCTCAGCTTCGCGATATCCGGGTCGTGGACGTAGCCGTCAGGGTTCCACGTGTTGTCGGGCCTGGCCACGTCGCCCAGCCAGTAGTTGGTGGCGCGGTCCTGGCCGTCCGTGTCCACGGGCCCGTAGTTCAGAGCCCAGTCGTAGGCGAACGCGCTGTAGTAGTGGATGTCCCGCGGAACGATCCCGTGGGTCGCGCTCGTCGCGTCGCCCGAGAACGCTTCGCCGTCGCCCGCGCTCTCGTCCGCCGGATAGGAAGGCGCCCCCGCGTCGTACAGCGGGTAGTCGCCCCACACCGCATAGCGCACCAGGACGCCGTAGTAGTTGGTGTCCGTGCCGGAAGCGTCGTCCCAGCCGAGAGACACCTCCTCGTGGGCCGGTGATGCAACCAGCCCAGTCACCTTCGTCGGAGCCGTGTTGTCGACCTCGATGTCGTCGCTCCCGGTGCCCTCGTTGCCAAGTCCGTCCGTCGCCGTCACCGTCACGGTCTTCACGCCGTCGGACGTGAGAACCACGTCCTCAAGAGCCATCGTCCACGTCGCAACGTCGGACGTGTAGTCCTCAGCCGGCACCGCAGACCCTCCGCCCACGAGCAGCGTCGAGAAGTCAGCAACGATGTCCGACTCCGTGAGTCCGTAGTCGTCGGTGACGGTCGCCGTGAGCTCGAGATCGTCGCTGTCCTTGGCGAAGTCGTCGGTGTGGCCGAGCGTGAGGTTCTCAAGGCTCACGTTCGTCACGGCCGGCGCCGCCGTGTCCACACGGATCAGCCCGTCGTCCTCAAAGAACCCCGTGAGGTCTTCGTTCTCGTTATCACGGAAGGCAATGAGTCCGAGATCGACGTCGCTCTCGCCGTAGCCCACCGGCGCGAAGCGCAGCGTGAACATCGTGCCCGGACCCGTCACGCCCGGTACGCCGCTCAGAAGGGCGCAGTCGATCGTCCTCGTATTACCGGTG